>CANMZY010000181.1:0-6863 GCA_947502425.1 Verrucomicrobiales bacterium | reverse complement strand
GCTCTCGATGACCGGCAGAAGGTGGTCCTGATAGGTGACCTTCTCCTGCGCGCGTGCGGCGGGAACGAGGAGCAGGGCCGCCGTGGTGAGTGCCAGCAGGGCCGAGCGGAAAAAGGTAACGGGTGAGACGCCCGGAGACAAAGCCGGGACGGCTGCGCCACTAACTGGCGGACAAGGCATTTTTGAAACAGAGGGGGACATGGTCAGAGCAAATCGCGGGCAGTTTCAATGGTTGAAAATGAACTCTTTGGAATTCAGCAACGCCCAAAAGACATCGTTGAGGACTGCCTCCTGGTTTTTGCCGTCCTTGAGAAAGCCATTCAGTTTAGCCGTTTCTTTCGCGGTCGGCTTGCGGGCTAGGCAGCGCAGGTACAGATCCTCGATGATTTCCGGGCTGGTTTTTTTCTCGGCCAGCAGTTTTTTCACGATGCCGCCCTCGGCGATCTTCCCCTGGGTGGTGTCACCGTTCAGGAGGTGCAGGGCCTGGGAAAGATTCGGCTCCACGCGCACTTCGCAGGAGCAGACGGTGCCGCGCGTGGCCCGGCCGAAGGTGGTGAGAAAATAATTGTTCACGGCACCGTCGGCGATCTCGACGGAACGCGAGCCGCGCGGCAGGCCCTGAAACTTGTCCTTGGTGGCCGTGACTTCGGTGATGCAGTCGAGCATCACCTCGGCGCGCATCCGGCGGATGGCGGCATGGGAAAAATTCCGGTCGTCCAGCGCGTTGCTTTCGTTGACCTGCGACGACAGCTGATAGGTGCGCGAGTTGCAAATGTCGCGGACGAGCTTCTTGAAGTCGTATTTGTATTCGGTGAATTTCGCGCCGAGCGTTTCGAGCAGTTCGGGGTTCGACGCCGGATTGCTCACGCGCACGTCGTCCACCGGCTCGATGACTCCCTTGCCCAGAAAATGCGCCCAGACAATGTTCGCCAAATTCTTCGCGAAGTACGGATTCTCCGGCGAGGCGATCCATTTGGCCAGAACTTCGCGGCGGTTCTGGCCCTTGGCGATTTCCGGCACGGCGCCGCCGAGAAATTTCGGGGCCATCGTCCGGCCGCCGACCGGATGCTTCACGTCGCCGTCGGGTTTGTCGAAGATGACCGTCTCGCGCGGATCCTCGGCGGGCTTGCGGCCGACCTGTGGAAAAAACGCGGCGAAGCTGTAGTAGTCGTTCATCGTCCAGCGGTCGAACGGATGGTTGTGGCACTGCGAGCACTGGATGCGCATGCCCATAAAAACCTGGGCGACGTTTTCCGAGGTCTTGAGCGTGTCCTTCTCGATCTGGAAGTAGCTCGCCGAGGGATTTTTGAAGTTGCTCCCGGAGGCGGTCAGCAGTTCCTGCACGATTTTGTCGATCGGCACGTTGTTGGCGAATTTGTCCTGGAGCCAGTTGTAGTAGAGCAGCGCCGCCTTCGGGCTGAACTGGTCGTTGTTGGAACGGATTTGCAGCAACTCGGCGAACTTCATCACCCAGAGGTCGGCGAATTCCTCGCGGCCGAGCAGTTCGTCAATCACGGCGGCGCGCTTGCCGGCGCTCTGGCTCTCCGAGAATTCCCGCACCTGCCGCGGCGTGGGCAGCGTGCCGGTGATGTCGATGTAAACGCGGCGGATGAACGTGGCGTCGTCGCAAAGTTCCGACGGGGTCATGCGCAGCTTCTTGAGCTTGTTGTGCACGAGGCCGTCGATGTAGTTGTTCTCCGGCGGCTCCGGGAAATCAAAGCGCAGATTTTTCGGAATCACGATCACCTGCGCGCCGACGGTGAAGGTGTCGAACCGCGCCGTGACGAAGGCCTCTCCGCGCTGGCCGGCCTTGACCGTGCCGTCATCCGCGACTTTCGCACTCGGCTCGTTGTTGCTGAAAAACGCCGCCAGGGTGGTGACATCACGGTCGGTGCCGTCGGAATAGGCCGCGCGGACGGTCAGGCGCTGGGTGGTGTTGCTGCCTTCGAGCACGGTCTGGCGCGGATGGATTTCCAGGCCGGTGACGCGCGCGACATTGGTGCCGTCCTTGGGTACGCCCGCCTCGATCCAGCGCAGCATCGTGCGGGCGAGTTCGCTGTCCGGCTTGAAGCGTTCGCCGCCGGTGTGTGGGACGCGGCCGAGGCCCTTTTCCATGAGGAGGCTCTCCGCCGGCAGCGCGAGGTTGACGCGGCGGCCGATGCTCTCCCGTGTCAGCCGGAAATAATCGCCGTCCGGATCGTAGCCGAAAAGTGAGAGGTGGAAGCCGTCCTTGCCGCGCGACGAGCCGTGGCAGCCGCCGGAGTTGCAGCCGGCCTTCATGAAGACCGGCATCACGTCGAGCCGGAAGCTGATCTGTCGTTCCACCTTGGACTGCTCAACCTTCACCGGCACCTTCAGAACTTGGCCGCCATATTTCACGGTCAGTTCCGTGCTGCCGTCGGCGGCAGGATAGGCCACCTGTTTTTCAAATCGAACGATGGATTTGTCGGCAAAAGAATAGCTCGCGTCCTCCGTGACATCACGCGTGAGTCCGTCGGGATAAATCGCCTGGACCACCAGGGACTGCCGGTCGCCCTTCGTGGAAAGATTGATGCTCGTCGGGAAAATTTTCACTTCGCTGGGCGGGGGGCCGGTGACAAACGACAAGATGCCGCCGGATTTTCCGCGCGTCAGAAACCAGCCGCCGACCGCGAGCAAGGCGAGCAGCACGGCGGCCATCGCCAGCACCGGCACACGGCGGCGGGCCGGAGCGGGCCGGGCGGCGGGCGCGGGCATCGGGATGGGAGCCGCTGTCACGGGGGCCGCCGCAGACGTTTGGGGAACAACCACCGGCGCGACCACTGCGACCGCCGCAACGGTGATCGTCGTGGCGCAGGCCGGGCAGCCGATCTGACGGCCCACCATGTCGGCCTCGGCGGAGAGACGCTGACCGCAGTTGGGACAGGCAAACTTCATGGGCTACTTCTTCACTTTGGGTTCCGCCTTGGACGCGACGGTTTTCGGTCCCGTACCTTTTTTCGGCGCGGTGATGCGGAGAATGCCGCCGCTTCCCAAGTTGTGCGGGATGATTTGGGAGCTGGTTTTAATATCAACGCTGCAAAACAAGGTCTTGCTGGAACCGGGCGCGGCCTGCGGCTCGACGGTCACGTTGAAGACCACCTCCTGATCCGCCGAGGAAATTTGCAGGTCCGGCGCGGTGACATGATCCGGCAGGCCGAGCAGCTTGACAGTGGCCTTGCCTTCAAATGGTTTTTTCTGTTCGAGCTTGCAGACGACTTTGACGGGCTGGCCCGGCTCGGTCGAGGCGGGTTCAATTTTGCCAACGACAAACGGCTCGGCGATTTCAATCGCGGCGAGCTGCGAAGAGACGAAGAGCGGGCCGCCTTGCACCGTGGCCGATCCGAGCACGGCGATCTTCCACTTGCGCGCCTCGGACAGGCCGCTGGCGTTGAGCTGATAGATCGCGCTCTTCGCCCCTTTCGGAATCGTGATGTCCGGCTGCGAGCCGACGCCGGGCGGGTTCCACATCATCTTCACGGTGATCGGCTCGTCGAAGCCCGGCTTGCGCTCGGCGGTGACCTGCAAATCCATCACGCCGAACTGCACGAGCGGAACCTTGGGTTCGACGATGGAAATTTTGAAGGGCGCGGCCTCAGTCACAGCCACGTAGAGTTTGCCGACCTCGGTGGAGTAGTAAAAAGTCTGGCCAGGCGCATCAATGTAATCGGCGCGTTGCCGGAAGGAGCCTCGCACTTTTTTCGACGGGTCGGCCGAGCTGGCGTAGAAGTCGAGCATCTTGCCGCCGATGGGCGCGTCGGCCGCGGCCTCGAAGACGAGCGGCTCCAGATCCACCTTGGCGGGCAGCGTGTCAGCCTGGAGCGTCACGCCCCTGGGTAGACCATCGCCGCTGAACACCAGGTCGCCGGTAAAATTGGCGCGCTTGGCGAGCATCATGGTCGCGAAACGGTTGCCGCGCGGCACGGTGATGTACTGCCGGTCCTGTGAATTGTTGCGCGCCACCTGCGGGATGGACACGGCCACGGCCGGCTCCTGCGGCGTGATCTCGACGCGATAGACGTAGTCCGGACCGCCCTGGTGGATCTGGTCGGAAATCTTGAGCAGATATTCGCCGTCGGCGGCGGGGGCGAATTTCACGACGCTGTCCACGCCGGCGCCGTCGTCGTTGGCGGCCACGCTGACGCCCTTCGCGTCGAATATTTCCAGGACCGAGTCGAGCGGGGAACGCAGCCGGCGCGCATAAACATTCACGTCCAGCGGCTCGCCCTTTTTCGCGAGGAACTTAAACCAGGCGGCGTCGCCGTCCTTGGCGATGATGCCATTCAAGGCGATCGGGAGTTCCGCGTAGGCGGAGGTGGCGTGATCCTTGTCGGTGTTCTGGCCGGAGGCGAGGACGTTCGGGAAGGAGGAGACGCGCATCCGGTTCGGCGACGGCGCGAACAGGCCGTCCTGCTCGACGAACGCGCCGAATTTTTCCTGCGGCGCGTCGGGCAGCTTGATCTCCTGCATGAATTCGCCGGTGGCGTCGCCGATGAATTTCACCTTTAACATTTCCCCCGCTTTGCCGCCCGCCGGGTAAACGGCCGTGGGCCGCGGGAAATTTCCAATGTGCAGACGGTAGGCCGATTCGGAACCGCCATAGGAGGCGTCGCGGATCTGGACGTAAAAAATTCCGTCAGCCGGCGCGAGCAGCGTGATCAGCGAGTCCTGCAGGAGCAGCGCGGTGTCGTCCGAACTGGCGATCTCCTTACCGGTCCGGTCAAGCACGGCTAGCCGGGTGTCGAGCATCGCGCGGCCCAGCCGGATGGCCTCGACTTCGGCCGAGAGCCGGTCGCCTTTTTTCAAAACGACCCGGAACCAATCGACCTGCTCGCCGCCGCAGGAGCCGTTGACGGTGACGTTGAGCGGAATGGTCATCGCCTTTTCGAGCGTGTTGTTGGTCTTGCCGACGATCAGGTTCGGATACGGACTGACGTAAAACGTCCGCAGATCAGAAACCCCCGTGGCGGTGCGGAGGCGCAACGGGTGTTCGCCCAACCGGCAGTCGGGGGCGATGCGGACCATGGCGCGAATATTGTTGGTCTTGCTGGTGTCGAGTTTCACCACCTCGAGGCCCGGCGAATAGAAGATGACTTCCTGGGCGTCCTCGAGCCGCAGGCCGTTGAAACGAATTTCCAGTTCTCGGCCGCGCTGGCCGCCGGCGGGCGACGTGGAGGTCAACTTGGGCGAAACCGCCCCGGCCGAAACCGCCAACGCGAGCAGCAGCCCGGTGAACGTGGTGGCTTTCATAGGCCGGGTTCTCATCACGCGAGCAGTTCTTTGACGACGTTGCCGTCCTTGACGATGACAATCGGCCGCGGGCCGGGCGCGTAGAGCACCTTGTTCGAGTCGATGCCGAGCTGGTTATAGACCGTGGCCGCCAGGTCTGCGACGGAGAGCGGGTCGCGATCCGGTTCGCCGCCGGTCGCATCGGAACTGCCATGCACGAGGCCGCGCTTGATGCCGCCGCCCGCGAGCGCGATGCTGAAGACTTTCGGATAATGATCGCGGCCCGCCGTGCCGTTGATCTTCGGCGTGCGCCCGAATTCGGTCGTCACCATGACGAGGGTGGAGTCGAGCATCCCGCGCTGTTCGAGGTCGCGGATGAGCGCGGCGAAGGCCTGGTCGAACCTCGGCATCTGGCCAGTCATCGCGGTCTTGATGTTGTCGTGATGATCCCAGCCGCCATAGGTGAGCGAGGTGAAACGCACGCCCGCCTCGACGAGTCGGCGCGCGAGCAGCATCCGCTGGCCGGCCTCGTTGCGACCGTACTCATCGCGCAGTTTCTCCGGTTCGTCACCGATGGAGAAGGCCGCGCGGGCCTTCTCCGAGCTGACCATCGCGTAGGCGCGCTGATAGAAGGCGTCCATCCCGTCGAGCGCGTCGGATTTTTCCAGCGCGCTAAAATGCTCGTCCACCGCCGCGCGCATCGACTTGCGCAGCTCGAAGCGGGCCGCGTCCACGCCGCCGGGCAAGGTCAGATCGCGGACCTTGAAATCCTTGCTCGCCGGATCGCCACCGAGGCTGAACGGCCCGTAGGCCGAGCCGAGATAGCCGGTGCCGGCAAAACTATTCGGCATCGAGGGAATGCAGACGTAGGGCGGCAGATCGTTGCGCGAGCCAAGCTCGTGGGAGACGACGCTGCCGAAGCTCGGAAAATGAATTGCCGGACTTGGACGGTAGCCGGTGAACATGTTGTGCGTGCCGCGGTCGTGGTCGGCCTCGCCGTGGGTCATGGATCGGACGACGCAAATCTTGTCGGCGATCGCGGCCGTCTGGGGCATCGTCTCGGAGAAATGGACGCCGGGCAGCCTGGTCTTCACCGTCCCCATCGGCCCGCGATATTCGATGGGCGAAAAAACTTTCGGGTCGAACGATTCCTGCGCGGACATGCCGCCGGGCAGATAAATGTTGATGATGGATTTGGCGGCGGGGCCTTTGCCGGCGGCGGCGAGTTTGGCGGCCGGTGCGGCCTCGAGCCGGAGCAGGTTGCCGAGCGACAGGCCGAGACTGCCGACGACCCCGACGTAGAGAAACTCGCGCCGGGACGGGCGCCAGATGTGATCAGGGCTGTTGCACCAGGAGGATTTGTTTTTGTTGCTCATAATCAGTTCATGGTTCGCGACGCAAAATTTTTGGCCGGTGACTTCAACAAAGTAGCTGTTTGAGGGCTAAAATCAATAACGTTGTCAAATTATGTCGCGCGCCTGATGGGATGGTTTGGGCCAGCAGTCCTGCCCAGCAACTCAACGGCGCAATTCATCCGTCGCTGGAGTTCGCGTCTCATCTGAAAAACAAAAAACCGGCGCGGACTTGCGTCCGCGCCGGGGTGTTTCGGTTCCTGG
>CANMZY010000180.1:0-6891 GCA_947502425.1 Verrucomicrobiales bacterium | reverse complement strand
CTGGGCGCGTCGCCGCTGTTGCACGGCGGTTTGCTGATCTAGGCTTACGACGGCAGCCAGCGCGTGAAGGAAGCCGGCCAATATCCCAACAACTCACCTGACGAAAAGACCGGCTGGCTCATTCCCTGGGAGCAGGCGCTCATCGTCGCGCTCGATGTGAAGACGGGCCGACGCGTCTGGACGGGCCGGCGGGGCAAATCGCGCATCGCCCATGCCTCCCCCATCGTCCTCCGCGAAGGCGGTCAGGAACAACTCCTCAGCATCGCGGGCGACGTCGTGCAGGGGTTCGACTTCAAGACCGGCGAACGGCTTTGGTCGGTCCATTGCCAGGGCGAAAGCCCCGTGCCTTCACCGGTCACCGGCGATGGATTAATTTTCGCCGGATCAGGTTTTGAGAAGCCGACCGTGCGCGGCATCCGTGCCGGCGGCCAAGGCGACGCGACCGCCACGCCCATCGCCTGGGAGCAGAGGAAAGGCGTGCCGAACCAGGCTTCCTTGCTCTACGCGAAGCCGTATTTGTATGCCGTGACCGACGGCGGTGTGGTCACCTGCTACCAAGGCGGGACCGGAAACATCCTCTGGCAGGAGCGCGTGGGCGGCACCTTCAGCCCCTCCCCGCTCCTGGCCGGCGGCAAAATTTATTTCCTCAACGAAGCGGGCGAGACCACCGTGCTTGCGGTCGGTTCGGAGTTCAAAATTGTTTCCAAAAATTCGCTCGGTGAAAAAACCCAGGCGTCCATGGCCGCGTCGGACGGCCGCCTTTTCATTCGGACCGAGAAAAATCTCTTCTGCATCGCCGCCCCGCTGGAAAAATAGCGCGCCCGGACGATCCCCGTCTTTCCCCATCGCCCGAACTCCGAAGTTGGCCTCGGATGGCATCCGTAGCGCAGGCCTCCGAGCCTGCTGTATCGCGGGTTTCCAACCTGCATCCGTTGGGACTTTTTGTGCGCCGCGAAGTCCGTGGCCCTGCCGACTGGGAAGTCGGCGACACCGCAGGTTTGTCCCGCAGTGGCGGGATGCGCCACGGCGTGGCCGCGCCCTGCTTCGGAGTTTGGGCTTAAGCAACCCGCCAAACCGTCGAAAAAAACCGGCAGCGGTCCCGCGCTTCGTGGCGCGGATGCACCGCCTATGCTCTGGAGTATTTTGTCAGTTTCAGTGGGACTCATCGCCTTCTTCGGCGTGATTGTGGCCGAGACGGCCGGCGCCGGTGGACCGAAGGTGCCATCACTGCCGGCGAAACCACTCCACGAACAACGGAATCCCCCGGTCAATCTTCACGCCCGGCGCGTAGCCCAGCCGGGCCCGGGCCTTCTCGATGTTCGCGTAGGTGATCGGCACGTCGCCGGGCTGCACGGGCTGTCGGTTCAAGATCGCCTTGCGGCCGAGCGTGGTTTCGAGCAGTTCGATCAGGCGCGACAGCGTCACGGTCTGCGATTCACCGAGGTTGAAAATTTCATAGCCAAATTCCTGCCGGGTGCAGGCCAGAATTCCGTCAAGGATGTCGGTGATGTAGGTGTAGTCGCGCGCCGTCGAACCGTCGCCGAACACGGAGATGGGTTTTCCGTCGGTGATCAGCCGGGCGAACTTGTGGATCGCCAGATCAGGCCGCTGGCGCGGGCCGTACACCGTGAAGAACCGCAGCATGGCCACATCCAGTCCGTAAATGTGATGATACACATGGCCCAGCGCCTCGCAGGCCAGCTTGCTTGCGGCGTAGGGCGAGATGGCGGAGAAGATCGGGTCGGTCTCGGCAAACGGCACCTTCGCATTCACGCCATAGACCGAGGACGAGGAGGCGATGGTGATCTTCTTCACGCCATGCAGTCGCGCCGCTTCGAGCAGGTTCACCGTCCCCTCGACGTTCACGCGCTGGTAGAGCGCCGGTTCCTCTAGGCTCGGACGCACGCCGGCGCGCGCCGCAAGGTGGATGATCTGATCGAAGCGGGTCCCGGCAAATAGCTCCGTCAGCATGGCCGGATCATTCAACCCGGCCTGCACAAAATGAAAGCGCGCCCCACCGGCGGCGGCGGCCTCCTGCAAGTTCTGCTGCTTGATGGCCGGATCGTAAAACGGATTCAAGTCGTCCAGCGCCCAGACCGCGTGGCCCCCGGCCAACAGCCGTTCACACACATGCGAACCAATAAAGCCGGCCCCGCCGGTTACCAGAAAATTCATGCGCGCAGGTTAGCAGTGGGGAGTGCAAAGTCCAAAGTGCAAAGTGCAAAAGCTGCGGCTGTGTCCCGCGTCGGGCGGGACCAACCGCAGCACGTCGGGAAACACGGGCGCTTTGAAGTTGGAAGCCGAAGCGGAGCGCAACCGACCGCCCGGAACGCCGGCTTTTAGCCGGCAGAAACTCCCGACGACAGTGGAGCTTCTGGAATACCAGCGCGCTGGGTGCTCGCACGCTTCTGCCGACTGAAGTCGGCGTTCCAGTTGTTGGGCCGGAATGTCGGCTCCAGCCGCGCTCCGCGGAAACAAAAAAACCACCGGTCGGATGACCGGTGGTTTGATCGGGCAGTTGAAAATTACTTGGCGAGCTTGTCGAACGCCTCCTGGTCGGACTTAAAGGCCTTGGCCTTTTCACCGACGCGGATGATTTTCACCGTCTTGAGGGTGTCGCCCTTGGCGATCTTGTCCACGACATCCTGCCCAGCGACGACGCGGCCGAAGACGGAATGTTTGCCGTCGAGCCAGGGCGTGGGGACGTGGGTGATGAAGAACTGGCTGCCGTTGCTGCCGGGGCCGGAGTTGGCCATCGAGAAAATGCCGGGGCCGGAGTGCTTGAGCGAGGCGTCGAACTCATCCTTGAACTTGTAGCCGGGGCCGCCGGTGCCGGTGCCCTGCGGGCAGCCGCCCTGGATCATGAAGCTCGGGATGACCCGGTGGAAGGTCAGGCCGTCGTAAAATTTTGTGCCCTTGGGCTTGTTGGAATCCTTGGTGCCCTCGGCTAGGCCGACGAAGTTGGCGACGGTCAGCGGGGTTTTTTCGAATTCGAGTTGGAGGACGATCTTGCCTTGGGAAGTTTCCATTTCAGCGTAAAGACCGTCCGACAGTTTGGTTTCAGCAGCGTTAGACATGGGCGCGACGTTAATCAGGCCCAGGCAGGCGAGCAATGAGAAAGAAGTTTTGATGGAGCGAAATGTATTCATGACGGGCAATGAACTAAATCCGGGGCGGGTTGGAAAGTTTTTTTTGCCGGTTGAACCGCCCCTGGGAACGCTGGCGTCTCGCCGGCTGCCCTTGCGCCCGTAGGCCGGCGAGACGCCAGCGCTCCCAGTCCCGGCGTGACAGGGCCGGTCGTTTCTGGTAGGGACTGTCCGCACTCGTTGCCCGCATGAACACCGCCGAACTCGCCGCCGCGCTCCAGACCCTCGGTTGTCCGACGGAAAAATCCGCCGAGATGGCCGCGCAACTCGACAAGCGCGCCCATCAGCTCGCGGTAAAAAATGGCCGCACCTACGACGAGGCCATGAAACATCTCCTTGGCCTGATGTGCCAGGGCTGGGCGGCGCAACCGAACGCAGACCGAAATAAACTATGATCAAACCCTGGCCCAAAATCAGTTCCAAGCCCGTCGGAGACTTCCGCATCTTCACCATCCGCACCGATCTCAAGGTTTCGCCGCGCACCGGACGCGAGCACGATTTCTACGTCATCGACAGCGTGAACTGGGTGAACGTGATCGCCGTCACGCCCGACGAAAAGCTGGTGATGGTCGAGCAGTACCGTCACGGCTCGAACACCGTGGAACTGGAGATTCCCGGCGGGATGATGGACCCCGGCGAGACCCTGCCCCTGGCCACGGGTTTGCGGGAATTGCGCGAGGAGACCGGCTACGAAGGCGAACGCGCCCGGCTCCTCAGCGAAATTTTCGCCAACCCCGCCATCATGAGCAACACCTGCTACACGGTGCTCGTGGAAAATTGCCGGCTGCAGCACGCCGTCGAGTTCGATCACGGCGAGGACCTGGTCACACGGCTCGTGCCGGTTGCCGACCTGCCCGGCCTGGTGGCCGGTGGAAAAATCCGCCATCCGCTCGTGGTCGTGGCGCTCTACCAGTTCGAGTTGGCGCGGCGACAGCGGGCGTGAAGGGCGGCGAAGCTGCCTTCGTAGCGGCGGGCGTCCTGCCCGGCGGAAAAAACGCCGCGATCGCACCACGTCTGGAGAAAATTCCAACCGCCCAAAAACCTCGCGGCCCAATCCGGGCGGTGAGACGCACGCCCTCCACGGCAGGCCGGAAGGCCGCCGCTGCGGCGAAAGTGATTCCCGTGTTGCAGCGTGCGGCGCCGTCGGCTAGTTTCGACGCACTTTATGACGTTGACTGAGAAAATTTTGGCGCGCGCCGGGGGCAAAACTTCCACGCAGGCCGGCGACAACATCTGGGTGCAGGCGGACGTGCTGATGACCCACGATGTCTGCGGGCCAGGGACCATCGGCGTGTTCCACCGCGAGTTCGGCAAGACGGCCAAGGTCTGGGACAAGCAGCGCATCGTCATCATCCCCGACCACTACATCTTCACCGCCGATTCCAAGAGCAACCGCAACGTCGATATCCTCCGTGATTTCGTGAAGGAACAGGGGCTGCCTTATTTCTACGACGTGATCGACGACCAGAACGGCCACTGGGTTTTCGATCCCAGCAAGGGTCTGCTCAACCGCCAGTACGGTTCGAACTACGCGGGCGTCTGCCACACCGCGCTCCCGCAGAAAGGCCACACGCGTCCCGGCGAGATTTTGTTCGGCACCGATTCGCACACCTGCATGGCCGGCGCGTTCAACGAGTTCGCCACCGGCATCGGCAACACCGACGCGGGCTTCGTCATGGGCACGGGCAAGCTGCTCCTGAAGGTTCCCGAAACGATGCACTTCCGGCTCGAAGGCCAGTTGCAGCCCGGCGTGATGGCGAAGGATGTCATTCTGCATTGCATCGGCGAGATCGGCTTCGACGGTGCGACTTATCGCGCCCTGCAGTTCGACGGCGGCGGCGTGGCGGGCCTGACGATGGATGATCGCATGACCATCGCGAACATGACCATTGAAGCCGGCGGCAAGAACGGCATCTTCGAGTTCGACGCGCAGACGCAGGCGTTCGTCGATCATCGCTGCCAGATGAACGGCACGAAGGCGACCTATCAGCCAGTCGAGCGCGACCGCGACGAAAAATTTATCTACGAAACGGTCATCGACCTCTCGCAGCTCGAACCGACCGTGGCCTGCCATCCCGATCCGGGCCAGCGCAAGAAGGCGAAGGAAATGGACCTCAAGCTGGACCGCGCCTATGTCGGCTCCTGCACCGGCGGGAAGACGAGCGATTTTTTGGCCTTCGCCCGCATCCTGCGCGGCAAGCGCGTGGTCATCGACACCTTTGGCGTCCCGGCCACGCCGGAGATCGTGCATGATTTGCAAACCGCGCTCTGGGGCGACAAGACGGTGTGGCAAATCCTCGTAGACGCCGGGGTGCAAATGACGGAGAACGCCGGTTGCGCCGCGTGTCTCGGCGGGCCGGTTGACACGTTCGGCCGCATGAACACGCCGATGAAGTGCATCAGCGCGACGAACCGCAATTTCCCCGGACGCATGGGACACAAGGAGAGCCAGGTCTTTCTGGCTTCGCCCATGACGGTGGCGGCCAGCGCGCTCACGGGTCGAATCACCGATCCGCGGGAATATCTCGGCTGACGGGCGGAAAGATTTCGAGTTGGAAGTTATCAGGAGAGGCTTCCGGTTCACTGAGGGGGGTTCCCCGCGAAAACGTCTGGTGGTTGGAACAGTTGATCGGTTGAAAACAAACATGACCCGCGAGCGTCTTGACCAATGGTGCGAAAAGGGGATTCTGGGCCTGCTGCTCGGCATTCTTGTTTTTGGCCCGCTCGCCCTCGGCGCGGTGCGCGCGACGGAGTTCCTCGTCCTCCAATTTTTCACCGTCGGCATCCTGCTGCTCTGGGCGGTGCGGCTCTGGGTGAACGCCCGGCTGCAACTGCTCTGTCCGGCGGTCTGCTGGGGCGTGCTGGCCTTTGCGATTTACGCCATCGTCCGTTACCGGATGGTGGTGGCCGACGGAGACCTCGAATACGTGGCGCGGCTGGAGCTGATCCGCGTGCTGATCTACGCGTTTCTTTTTTTTGCCATCGTCAACAACCTTCACCGTCAGGAAAGCATCCGGGTCATCTCCATCGTGCTGCTCGTGCTGGGCATGGCCATCTCCCTCTACGCGGTGTACCAGTTCTTGAACAAGGCCCAGCACGTCTGGGGATTTGAACGGCCGCTGGGCTACTGGAAGCGCGGCTCCGGCACCTACATCTGCCCGAATCATCTGGCCGGATTTTTGGAAATGCTCCTACCGCTCGGCCTAGCCTACATGCTGACCGGCCGTTTCGGCCCGGTGATGAAGGTGTTTTTCGGCTACGTCTCGCTGGTCATTCTGGCGGGCCTGGCCGTTTCTGGGTCGCGCGGCGGCTGGCTGGCCGTGGCCGCGTCGCTGCCGGTGGTGTTCTTCGTGATGATTCGGGAACGGCAGCACCGCCTTCCGGCGATCGTAGCCCTCGTGGTGTTGCTGGCCGGTGGGGTCTGGTTTTCCCTCAACTCGCCATATTTCAAGGAACGGCAGCAGGCCACCACTACCGGCGGCCCCGAACGCGACCTGCGCGTGCTCATCTGGCCGGCCGCGGTCGAGATCTGGCAGGAAAACATCTGGTGGGGCGGCGGCCCGGCGCACTTCGACCACCGGTTCCGCGCCCATCGCCCCGAGACGCACGTCGTCCAGGCCCGGCCCGGCCATGTGCATAATGATTACCTGAACACCCTGGCCGACTGGGGCCTCGTCGGCGCGCTGCTGGTCGCGCTCCCTTTTCTGCTGCTGGGCTGGGGGATTTTCAGAAGTTGGAAATTTCT
>CANMZY010000179.1:0-6898 GCA_947502425.1 Verrucomicrobiales bacterium | reverse complement strand
CGGCCGGTGCTCGGGCGTTATGGGGCGTTGGTTTATTCGTCGGCGTATCGGCGGACGGGTAGCGTGGAACTCGCCGTGGAGGTGACGCGCGCGGTGTTTTTGGTTCTGGTCCGGCGCATCCGGCGGATGCGGAAGAAGACGGTGCTGGCCGGCTGGTTGTTCCACGTCACGGCGGTCGCGTGCCGCAAGCTCACGAGGAAACCCAGACGTCAATGGTTCGGGCGAAAACCAAAGAGCGCAGTGCCCGCCGATGCGCCGCCGTGGTCGCGCATCGCGCCGGAACTGGATGCCGCACTGGAGCGGTTGTCGTCCGCGCAACGCGAGGCGGTGTTGTTGCGCGTGCTGCTCGGTGACGATGCGGCGTCCGTGGCCCGGATTCTCCGCACGAACGAACGCCGCGTTGCGAAGCGTGTCGAGCGCGGGTTGAAGAAACTCGCCCGGCTGCTGCGCCAACGCGGTTTCAGGCAAAATGCGGATGCAGAAACGCTGGCGCAGGTTTGTTCCGCCGAGGGTTGCGCCGCGCCGATGCCGGAGGGATTGGCCGCAGTCATTCTGGCCTCCATCGACCAGGGCCTTGGCAGAAGTCCGACGTTTCCGCTGGCGCGCCGGACGTTGTTCGCACTCGCGTGGGCGCGCTGGCGGAAGGTCGTGATCGGAGTGCCGTGTTTTTTTCTGCTGCTGGCGGCGCTCGCCGGCACGGCGTGGTACGTCGATTCACTGGCCGGCCACAGCCGGCTCCTCGCGGCGTTCCTAATCTGGTCGTCGAAAAACGAGGCGCGGAACGCGCCCGGCTTGACGCAACCGGCGCGCCCGTGGCCCGCCGCTGCGTCCGCCCCGCGCGGGGGCGCGGCGGGAGTTCGCACCGTGCAAGAAATTTATCAGACGACGAACATCTGGCCGGTCCATCTGCAGTTCACCCGCCGGCCGTGGGAGACGCTGGAGCCGAAACGGATTGCGCCGCTGCCACATTTTCTCCAGCCGGACGGCACCGCGCTGCTCCGCAATCCGGCGGCGTCACGCAGCGGCCTGGCAGGCGTGCTGGGTTTTGATTTTCCCTGGACGACCGGCCGTCTGGAGTTCGGCGATGTGGCGTTCACCAACGTCGCGGTGCGTGTCAAAGGCAACGGCACCTATCTCGGCTCCTTGTACGGCGACAAGCGCGCCTACAAGGTGGACCTCAACAAATTCGCCAAGGGCCAGAAATTCGGCGGTGCGGATGTGCTCGCCTTCAACAATCTGATCAACGACCAGTCGTGCCTGAGCGACGCGCTGGCGTATGAATTTTTCCGCAACGCCGGCGTGCCGGCCTCGCGCACGGCCTACGCGTATCTGAGCACGGGAGTGGAGGGGCGATGGGAGCGAAAGCCGCTCGGCCTTTACGCGATGGTGGAGCCGGTGAACACGGATTTCGCGCTGAAACGGTTCGGCTCCAAACAGACCCCGGTATTCAAGCCGGTCACCGGCGAACTCTTCAAACATCTCGGCGACGAGTGGCCGGCGTACGAGGCAATTTACGATCTCAAAACCCAGGCGACGGCGAAACAGCGGCGGCGCGTGATCGAGTTCGCGCGGCTGGTGACGTTGGCCGGCGACGCCGAGTTCGCCCGCCGGCTGGGAGAATTTCTCGATCTGGAAAAGTTCGCGCGCTACCTCGCCTGCGAAGTCCTGCTGTCCAACTACGACAGTTTTCTTTCCAACGGCCAGAACTTTTATATCTACCTCGATCCCGGCTCGAACAAGTTTGGTTTCATCCCGTGGGATCTGGATCTCGCGTGGGGCGGATTCTTCCTCCTCGGCACCGCGCGGGAACGCGAACGCGCGAGCATCTGGCACCCATGGGTAGGCGAGCACCGTCTTTTGGAACGGGTCATGGCCCAGGAGGAATTTCGGAAAATCTATCGCGCGCAGCTTGAAGATTTGCTGGCGTGGCAGTTCGTTCCCGGCCGGTTGTCCCAGCGCATTGATCAAGTGGCGGGCGCCATCCGTGGAGCCGTCGCGGCGGAGTCTGATTTCCGTCTCGGTAAATTCGAGCGCGCGGTGAGCGGCACCCGCCCGGAACTTTCCACGGACGAAGTCACGCACGGGCCGAACCGGCCCGCGCACCAGCTCAAGCGATTCATTGAGGCCCGCGCCGTCTCGGTCCGCCAGCAGCTCGACGGGAAATCGGAGGGAATCATCCTGGAGCGCAAACGGCGAAACTGATGGGGACGGAGGATGGCGGTGCCTGCTATTTTCAGAGGATGAGCGGAGACGAAAATCGGGACCGTCAGTCCAAGCCCGTCCTCACCCCGGCCTGCTCCTCGTTCGAGGAGGAGAGGAGGAATTGATTAGGGGATGTTTTACCCAGGGCGTCGCTCGCAGACTCGCTTGGCCCTTGCTGTTATCTTTTGGACTGGCAGCCCTTAAGAATAGATGTTGGGAATTGTTGAACATGACAATTGCCCGCACCTTCATCGCCTCCGGGGAAAGTTTTCCTTTCTTTGTTTTACGTTCTCTGCGTTGCTTTGCGGCTGTAAAATTATGTTGAAAGCTGGAATCGTCGGGCTGCCCAATGTCGGCAAGTCCACCCTGTTTAATGCCGTCACCCGCACCCGCAAGGCGGAGGCGGCCAACTACCCGTTCTGCACCATTGATCCCAACGTCGGCATCGTCACGGTGCCGGACGAGCGGCTCCAGGTGTTGAAGGACATCGCCAAAACGCAGGTGGTCATTCCGGCGGCGATTGAATTCGTGGACATCGCCGGCCTCGTGAAGGGCGCGGCGACGGGCGAAGGGCTGGGCAATAAATTTCTCACCCACATCCGCGAGGTGGACGCCATCGTGCAGGTCGTGCGCTGTTTCGAGGACGCGGACATTCACCACGTCACCGGCAGCGTCGATCCGGTGCGCGACATTGAAATCATCAACACTGAACTGGTGCTCGCCGATCTGGAGAACGTGACCAAGCGCCTGGAGAAGTGCGCCAAGGACGCCAAGCGCGGCGACAAGATCGCGCTCGCCGAGCAGGCCGTGCTGCAAAAATTCCAGCCCGCGCTCAACGCCGGCAAGCCCGGCCTGACCGTGCAGCTCACGCCCGAGGAAAAAATCATCTCACGCGGCTTCTACCTGCTCACCGACAAGCCGACCATCTTCGCGTGCAATGTGAAGGAATCCGACCTCGCCACGGCGGAGACGAATCCTTTCGTCACCAAGGTGCGCGAGTATGTGAAGACGCATCTGGCCTGCGAGGCCGTGTTCATCAGCGCGCAGATCGAGAGCGACCTGGTCGATCTGCCGCCAGACGAGGCGAAGCAATTTCTCAAGGAACTCGGCGTAAACGAATCCGGCGTGGGCGCGCTGATTCGCGGCACCTATCATCTGCTCGGTCTGCGGACGTATTTCACGGCGGGCGAAAAAGAAGTGCGCGCTTGGACGATACATGCCGGCGACACCGCGCCCAAGGCGGCGGGCGTGATCCACTCAGATTTCGAGCGCGGCTTCATCAAGGCCGAGACGGTGGCCTATGACGATCTGGTAAAACTCGGCAGCGTGGCCGCCGCGCGCGACAAGGGCCTCTACCGGATGGAAGGCAAGGAATACGTGGTGAAGGACGGCGACGTGCTGATGTTCAAGTTCAACGTCTGAACCGGACCCATGCAGTGGCGGCGCCCCCCGTCACCGAGCGTGGATGCGACGCCCTCGCCGCATTTTTTTCCGGCCACGGTTTGGTTTGCCGCAGAAGCCCGGCGACGGGGGCGTCGCCACCACCTCCAGCGACAAGGCGTCGCTGCCACCCGCACTTTTCATTTTCATGGCGCGGCCCCATCCGGCCTGCTACAAAACCGCGCATGAGTTTCAGGCTGAAGATCGGTTTTCTGGGCGCGGGCAAAATGGCCACGGCCCTGGCCAAGGGTTTCATCCATTCCAAGATCATCACCGCCAGGCAGGTCACGGCCAGCGATGTCTTTGCGCCGGCCCGCGCCGCCTTCGCGAAGGAAATCGGACGCGCGACCACCGCCAATGCCGAGGTGGTGAAATTCGCGAACGTCCTCATTCTCGCCGTGAAGCCGGACCAGGTCGTCGGCGTGCTCCAGGAAATTCGCGGCCACTTCACCAGCGATCATCTGCTCATCTCCATCGCGGCCGGCGTGCCGCTGGCGAAGCTCGAAGCCGCGCTCGACGCCGGCGCGCGCGTCATCCGCGTGATGCCGAACACGCCCGCACTCGTCGGGGCCTCCGCCTCCGCCTTCGCGACGGGCCGGGCCGCGACGGCGGCGGACGCGCAGCTCGCGCAGAAACTTTTCTCGTCAGTCGGACTCGCGCTGCCCGTGAAGGAAAGCCTGCTCGACGCCGTGACCGGATTGAGCGGCAGCGGCCCGGCCTACGCCTGCCTGATGATCGAAGCGCTCAGTGATGGCGGCGTGGCGGCGGGACTGCCGCGCGACATCGCCACCCGACTGGCCGCGCAGACGTTGCTCGGCACCGCGCGGATGGTGCTCGAAACCGGCCTGCATCCCGGCGTGCTCAAGGACATGGTGGCCAGCCCCGGCGGCACGACCATCGACGGCCTGCATGAACTGGAGAAGGGCAAGGTGCGCGGCGCGTTGATGAACGCGGTCCGCGCCGCCGCCGACAAATCCAAAAAGCTCGGCCAGGGTTGAGTGCGAATTGAAAATGAGCTTCCCGCCTCCTTCTCCCAAGCAAGCCCGCCTGCTCTGGTGGTCGCTGACCGCGCTGGCCGTCGGCGTGTTGCTGGCCCTGCTCGGCGTGTTGCTGTGGGGGCTGGCCCGGCTCATCGGCCTGCTCTCACCGGTGCTCTGGCCGCTGGCGATTGCGGGCGTCCTCGCCTACGTGCTCGATCCGCTGGTGGATTTTCTGGTTTCGAAAAAATTCCGGCGGACCCGCGCCATCCTCCTAGTTTTTTCCACCGGGCTGCTGCTGGCGGCCGGATTGCTGGCCAGCGTGGTGCCGCAGTTGGTGAATGAAACCGGCGAGCTGGCCGCGAAAATCCCCAAATACTCCGAACACCTCCAGGAGAAGGCCAAGGCCTGGATCACCCAGCCTTCACCGGGCTTGAAAAAAGTCCTCTCCATTTTGCGCCCCGCCTCCTCGAGCACGAACGCGCCGGCGGGCACCAACGTGACGGTGGTCGTGGATCCGGCCAATCCGGCGGCGCGCGAGTCGGAACTGGAGAAGATCATTCCCGAGGCGATCACCTCGATCAGCGAATCGGTGCGGGGCGCGCTGCCGGCGATCGGCAAGTGGATGAAGGCGCAGTTCTCGCGGGCGGCCGCGTGGGTCGGCGGACTGCTGGCCCTGGCGCTGGTGCCGGTCTATGCATTTTATTTTTTGCAGGAGAAGCGCGGCATCCAGTCGAAGTGGACGGATTATCTGCCGTTGCAAAATTCTAAGGTGAAGGAGGAGTTGGTCTTTGTGCTGACTGCGGTCAACGATTATCTGATCGCCTTCTTTCGCGGCCAGTTGCTGGTCGCGGCGTGCGACGGCGTGCTCTACACGATCGGCTTCGTCGCCATCGGCTTGAACTACGCCCTTCTGCTCGGCGTCATGGCCACGCTGCTGACGATGATCCCGTTCCTCGGCGCGATGATCACCTGCGCCACGGTGCTGCTCCTAGCCACGGTGCAGTTTCAGGACTGGCAGCATCCGTTGCTGGTGCTGGGCGTCTTCGCCATCGTGCAGGCCATCGAAGGGCTGGTCATCTCGCCGAAGATCATGGGCGAACGCGTGGGGCTGCATCCGCTGGCCATCATCATTGCGGTGATGGTTGGGACCACGCTGCTCGGCGGAATCCTGGGCGGCGTGCTGGCCATCCCGCTGGCGGCGGCGCTGCGCGTGGTGATGTTCCGCTACGTGTGGAAGAAGCGGTAAACTACGGCCGCAGCGCCACGCGGAGCAGTTCGCCGGTCGTCTTGAGGCCCTCGCGCACGAACAAGGTTCCATCCAAGTAGGCGGGGTTGCACCAGTTCGCGCCGCAGATTTGCGCGCGGCTGACCTCGCGGCACACCCCCGGATCCGCCCCGAAGAGCACCAGTAGCCCGCCGTCGGTGAGCATGAGAATGTTTTTGCCTATGACGATAAACGAGGCGTGCGCCTTGTCCGCCGAGGTGGTGATCCAGCCGTCCTTGCTCCAGAGCGTCTTGCCGGTCGGCATGTCAATGCAGACGATGTTTTTCGCCGGCCCCAGACCGTAAAGAGCGTCACCGACCGCGACCGGACTGGAGAAATTCATCGCGCCTTCCTTGCTCAACCACGCCTGCTCAACTTTGAACTTTTCGCCGACCCGGGAAACTTTCAACCCCATCAACCCAACCTGATGCGATGACACCACCACCATATCATCTAAGATGACCGGCGTGGTGACGTGACGCGCAAAGGCCGTCTTCACCGGGAAGCGCCAGAGCAGTTGGCCGGTTTCACGATCGAGACCGAGCACGGCGTCCGCCATGAAATTCACGATCTGTTTCCGGCCGGCGACGGTGGCGATCATCGGGGCCGCGTAGGCGGCGATTTCGTTTTGCGCCTTCCAGACCACCCGGCCGGTCGCCTTGTCGAAGCAGACCATCCCGGCGCCGTTGGTCGAGCCGACCGAAACAAACATCAGGTCGCCGTCGATGATTGGCTGGCCCGTGTTCCCATGCCGCGTGGCTCCGGGCGCCTGGCCCTTTTCGCCGATGAAGACCGCGCCGAAATCCTTCGTGAAGTTGACGCCCCAGATTTTTTTTCCGTCCGCCACGTCGAGGCAATGCAGTTCGCCCTTGCACGACTGCGCGTAAACCCGCGCGCCATCGACCAGCGGCGTGCCGCGCGTGCCCGGCGGGCTGATCCCGTCCTTGAACGTGTCGTCGATCACCGCGCGCCAGAGTTCGTGGGCGTCGTCCACGCGGAGCGCGCGGAGCGT
>CANMZY010000178.1:0-6990 GCA_947502425.1 Verrucomicrobiales bacterium | reverse complement strand
GGCTGATCGAGCAAGGGGCGGACGAGATAAATCGTCTGGTCCACCGGCGACGGTGCCCGCCATTTCATCCCGGCCAGTCCGTCGCTGCCGGCTCCGCGGAGCAGGCGCAGGAAAAACAATTCGACCCGATCATCGGCGTGGTGGGCGAGCGCGATGGAGCGGATCTTCTGTTCACGGGCAACCCGCGCCAGAAACTCATGCCGCAGCGTGCGCGCGGCCATTTCGGTGGAGATTTTTTCCAGGCCGGCCTGCGCCCGCACATCGCCGCGTCCGGCGACAAACGGACAGCCCAGCCGTTGCGCGGTGCGGCGGACCAGCGCCTCGTCCGCCGCGCTGGCGCGGCCCCGGAGCTGGTGGTTGAAATGCGCGACGACCAGTTTCCAGCCAGGCGCACCCGCGAGTGAGTGCAAGGCGTGCAGCAGCACCATCGAATCCACGCCGCCCGAGACGGCGACAAGAATCCGCTCGCCACGACGAAAGAGACGCCGTTGCGCGACCGACTGCCCGACTGTCCCGACGAAGGGATGCACGCCGCCCATGCTACCGAAGGCTTGATAAAGATGAAGGAAAACCTTGTTTCCGAAATCTATGCTTGCACCGGAGCGCGCCAGACAAAAAACTGCGCCATGCTTTCACAGATTCGTTCCGTTCATTTTGTCGGCATTGGTGGCACCGCGATGGCCTCGACCGCCGTCGCCATGCACGAGCGCGGCTTTCAGGTCACCGGCTCCGATCAGAACATTTATCCGCCGATGTCCACCTTCCTGGCCGAGCGCAAAATTCCGGTGATGGTCGGTTACACCGAGGCGAACCTCGCCCACCAACCGGATCTCGTTGTCATCGGCAACGCCATCTCGCGCGGCAATCCCGAGGCCGAATCCGTGCTCGATCACAAGCTGCGCTATTGCTCGCTGCCGGAACTGCTCAAGGAATTTTTCATTCGCGGCAAACGCTCCCTCGTCGTCACCGGCACGCACGGCAAGACCACCACCGCCTCGCTCCTCGCGTGGGTCTTCGAGCACAACGGGCTGAATCCCAGCTTTCTCATCGGCGGCATTCCGACGAATCTCGGCCAGGGTGCGCGCTTCACCGACAGCGAATGGTTCATCATCGAGGGCGACGAATACGACACGGCGTTCTTCGACAAGCGCAGCAAGTTCGTTCATTACCTCCCCGAAGTTGCGATTATCAACAACCTCGAATTTGATCACGCGGACATTTTTGAAAACCTCGCCGCCGTCCAGACCTCCTTCCAGCGCCTCATCGCCCTCATCCCGCGCAACGGCCTCCTCCTCGCCAACGGCGACGAACCGAACCTCGCGCCGTTGCTGGAGAAACTCCCCTGCCCGCTCCGCCGTTTCGGACTGAACGAAAACAACGATCTTCGCGCCACCGACCTGCGGCTCGGCGCCACCGCCTCCACCTTTCAAACGCCTAATTTCAAATACCACCTCGATCTCGTCGGCGAACTCAACCTTCGCAACGCCCTCGCCGTCGTCGCCTGCGCGCGCCATTGCGGTCTGACCAACACCCAGATTCAAGCCGCCTTCAGCACTTTCAAGGGCATCAAGCGCCGCATGGAAGTGCGCGGCATCGCCGGCGGCGTGACCATCATCGACGATTTCGGCCATCATCCCACGGCCATTCGCGAGACGCTGCGGGCGTTGCGCGTGAAATATCCCGGCCAGAAACTCTGGGCCGTCTTCGAGCCGCGCTCCAACACCACGCGCCGCGCCGTCTTCCAGACCGAACTCGTCACCGCCTTTGCCGACGCCGACGGCGTGGTCATCGCCGAGGTCGCGCGGCCCGATCAACTGCCTCTCGACAACCGCCTCGACACCACGCGCCTGATGAGCGACCTCGCCGCCACGGGCAAGCCTTCCGCCTACCTGCCCGACGCCCCCGCCATCGTCGAGCACCTCAAGAAAAACGTAAACGGCGGCGATGTGATCTGCGTGTTCAGCAACGGCGGCTTCGACGGCATCCATGCGAAGCTCCTGCAGAGGCTGCAACGGCCGTGAAATTTGGCGAGCGGGATGTTGGGTGCAACTGCATTCCAGAACTCCATATGCAGAAAAGGCGAACGGTTTCCCGTTCGCCCTTTTGAATTTCCGGAGCTGCGTCTCGGCAGAGCGCAGCAAATATTTCAGCGGCTCTCTTCCGAGTCGCCGCTACGATTTTAGTAGCGGTAGTGTTCCGGCTTGTAGGGGCCGTCCACGGAGATGCGGAGATAGTCGGCCTGTTTCTTGGTGAGCTTGGTCAGCTTCACGCCGATCTTTTCCAGGTGCAGGCGGGCGACTTCTTCGTCGAGCTTCTTGGGCAGGCGATAGACGCCGACCTTGTAGCTCCCCTTG
This sequence comes from Verrucomicrobiales bacterium, assembly GCA_947502425.1. GTDB lineage: Bacteria > Verrucomicrobiota > Verrucomicrobiia > Limisphaerales > SIBH01 > SIBH01. The sequence goes on along the minus strand of CANMZY010000178.1, from coordinate 4,636 downwards.
TTCTTCCACAGGTCAAGCTGGGCGAGCACCTGGTTGGAGAAGGAGTTCGACATGACAAAGCTCGGATGGCCGGTGGCGCAACCGAGGTTCACGAGCCGACCTTCGGCGAGCATGTAGATGCTATTGCCGGCGGCGAAGGTGTACTTGTCCACCTGCGGCTTGATGTTGAGCCTGGTCACGCCCTTGGCGGTGTTCAGGCGGTCGATCTGAATCTCGTTGTCGAAGTGTCCAATGTTACAAACAATGGCCTGATCCTTCATCTTCGCCATGTGTTCCAGCGTGATGATGTCGCAGTTGCCGGTGGTGGTGACGTAGAGGTCGGCAGTGCCCAGCGTGCTTTCAATGGTGTTGACCTGGAAACCTTCCATTGCGGCCTGGAGGGCGTTGATGGGGTCGATCTCGGTGACAATGACACGAGCACCGAAGCCGCGCAGCGAATGCGCAGAGCCTTTGCCGACGTCGCCGTAGCCGCAGACGCAGGCGACCTTGCCGGCAATCATCACGTCGGTGGCGCGCTTGATGCCGTCGGCGAGCGATTCACGACAACCGTAAAGGTTGTCGAACTTGGACTTGGTGACGGAGTCGTTGACGTTGATGCAGGGGACGAGGAGCTTGCCCTGTTCGAGCATCTGATAGAGACGATGCACGCCGGTGGTGGTCTCTTCGGAAACACCCTTCCATTCGCGGACGACATTATGCCAGAAGTTAGGGCGTTCCTTGGCGACGCGCTTGAGGAGGTTCTTGATGACCTGCTCTTCGTGCGAACCGCTGGGCGTGTTGACCCAGGTGTCGCCATTTTCGAGCTGGTAGCCTTTGTGGATGAGCAAGGTCACGTCGCCGCCGTCATCGACGACGAGTTCGGGGCCTTTCAATCCGGGGAAAGTGACGGCTTCAAGGGTGCAATCCCAATACTCTTCAAGCGTCTCGCCCTTCCAGGCGAAGACGGGCACGCCGGCCTTGGCAATCGCGGCGGCGGCGTGGTCTTGCGTCGAGAAGATGTTGCAGCTCGCCCAGCGCACGTTCGCGCCGAGATCCACGAGGGTCTCGATGAGCACGGCGGTTTCGATGGTCATGTGCAACGAGCCGGTAACCCGCACCCCTTGGAGCGGCTTGCTGGTCGCGTATTTTTTGCGGATGGACATCAGGCCGGGCATCTCGTGCTCAGAAACCTGGATAGTCTTGCGGCCCCATTCGGCCAGGCTGAGGTCTTTGACTTTGAAGTCCTGCGCCTTGCCGTTGCCGTTTTTGGCGGCGGCGGGCTTGGTGGTCTTTGCGAGTTTGGTGCGGGAGGGGGAGAGTTTGATTGAAGTCATGTTAGTTGATAGTTTTAAGTTGATAGTTGATGACGATCACAGTGCTTTCTTGAGGGCGGCGACTTTATCGGTCGCTTCCCAGGTGAGGTCTTTGTCGCTCTTGCCGAAGTGACCGTAGTTGGTGGTCTTCCCGTAGATCGGTCGAAGGAGGTTGAGCTGTTTCACAATGTCCGCCGGCTTAAAGCTGAAGACTTTGCAGACGGCGTCGGTGATGGCTTCATCGGTCAGGCCGCCTTGCGACGTGCCGAAAGTGTTCACATAAACGCTGACCGGATCAGGATAGCCAATCGCGTAGGCAAACTGGATTTCCGCGCGCCGGGCGAGGCCCGCCGCAACAATGTTCTTTGCCACATAACGGCCCATGTAAGCCGCGCTGCGGTCCACCTTGCTCGGGTCTTTGCCGGAGAATGCGCCGCCGCCGTGACGACCGTAGCCACCGTAGCTGTCCACGATGATTTTGCGACCTGTCAAACCGGTGTCGCCCTGCGGCCCGCCGACGACAAAACGTCCGGTCGGATTGATGAGATACAGGGTGTCGGGCGTGAGCAGATTTTTCGGCAGCACCTTCTTGACGATCTCTTCGATGCAAAATTCTTCGATCTGCTTGTGTTCCACGTCCGCCGTGTGCTGGGTGGAGATGACGACATTGGAGATGGCGACAGGTTCATCGTTCTCATAAACCACGGAGACCTGCGATTTCGCGTCGGGACGGAGCCAGTGGACTTTTCCGCTCTTGCGAATCTGCGTAAGTTTCCGTCCGAGACGATGCGCGAACATGATCGGCGCGGGCATCAACTCGGTCGTTTCATCGCTGGCATAACCAAACATCAAGCCCTGATCGCCGGCGCCCTGTTCCGCCTTCTTCTTGCCCTTCGCGGCCTTGGCATCGACACCCTGCGAAATGTCCGGGGACTGCTGGGTGATGATGGTGTTCACAAACACCTTGTCGGCGTGGAACACGTCGTCGTCGTTCACGTAGCCGATTTCGCGAATGGCGTCGCGGGTGATCTTCACGAAGTCGAGCTTGGCGCGCGTGGTAATCTCGCCGCCGACAATCGCGACGTTGGACTTCACGTAGGTTTCGCAGGCGACGCGGCTGTGCTTGTCCTGCGCAAGGCAGGCGTCCAGCACGGCGTCAGAAATGGTGTCAGCGACTTTGTCCGGATGGCCTTCGCCAACGGACTCCGAGGAGAAAATGAATTTTTTGCTCATGTTTTATTGATCAAGTTATTCACGCCAAATAACATATTGACGTATCGTGATGCGAAGATATATTCAATTTAAGCAGCGTCAACAGATTATTTGTATTTTTTATGCCCGCCATGTCTCCCACCCTGAAATCCCTGCGCGCCCTCTCCGACTCCACGCGGCTGCGCATCATGGCGCTGCTGGAGCGGGATGAGCTTTCCGTCAACGAGCTTCAGGAAGTCACCCGCATGGGCCAGTCGCGCATCTCCACGCATCTGCGACTGCTCCAGGAATCGGGCCTCTTGCAATCCCGCCGCGAGGGCAAGCGCGCCTTTTACCAACTCAATGCCCACGCCGGCGCGCTGGCCCGCGAGTTCATCGCGCTGGCCGTGCGCGGGGCCGGCGAAATGCACGAACATCAGGCCGACCAGGTGAACTTGAAGCGCATTCTCGCGCGGCGCAAGGAGCAGGCGCAGGTCTTCTTCAACCAGGTCGCCGGACGGTTTGACCGCGTTTACGGGCCGGGCCGCTCCTGGCAGGCCTTTGGACATCTGCTGCTCCGGATGCTGCCGGCCATCACCGTGGCGGATCTCGGCGCGGGCGAAGGTCTGTTGAGCGAACTGCTCGCGCGGCGCTGCAAGAAGGTCATCGCCGTGGACAACTCGGAAAAGATCGTGGCGTTCGGCGCGGCCAAGGCCAGGAAGAACGGCCTGAAAAATTTGGAGTTCCGCCTTGGCAATTTGCAGAACCCGCCCATCGAACCGAACACCGTGGACCTCGTGATCTTGAGTCAGGCGCTGCATCACGCCGAAGACCCGGCGGCGACCTTGGCGAGCGCGGCCAAATTACTAAAACCCGGCGGCCAGATTTTACTGCTCGATCTGCTCGCGCACAAGTTCGACAAGGCCCGCGAACTCTACGGCGATCGCTGGCTCGGCTTCCCGGAAAGCGATCTGCACCGCTGGCTCGAAGCCGCCGGTTTCAAGAAAATCGAAATCAGCATCGTGGCCGCCGAAGAACAGCCGCCACATTTTCAAACGATCCTGGCGGGCGCGGTGATGTGAAAATTCCCCCGTGACTCCGCCGCCGTCCTTTCTTTACCGGAACAAGACAGTGGAAACCACGGATGGACACGGATGAGTCCGGTCGAATGCCCGCCTTGATCCGAACGCGGCCCGACCCATTTTCCAGTGACATGATGCTGGATCCGAAAACCTGTCTTTCATCCGTGTCCATCCGTGGTTAAAATATTTCCCATCCCCATCGTTCCGGCTAAACTCCCTCAATGCAGCAACAACTTTTGACTCTCGGCCATTCGCCCGATCCCGATGACGCCTTCATGTTTTACGGGCTGGCCAAGGGACTGATCCCCTGCCCTGGCTTCGCGTTCGAGCACATCTTGCAGGACATCCAGACCCTCAACGAACGCGCCACGCGCGGCGAACTCGACATCTCCGCCATCAGCATCCACGCCTACGCCCTCGTCTGCGATCAGTACGCATTGCTGCCGAGCGGTGCGAGCATGGGCGACGGCTACGGCCCGATGCTCGTGGCGAAACAGAAATTTTCCCGCGCGGAAATTCTCCACAAAAAGATCGCCGTGCCCGGCACCATGACCAGCGCGTTTCTCGGCTTGCAGCTCTGGCTCGGCAAAGCGGCAAAGGATTTCAATTATGTCGTGGTGCCGTTCGATCAGATTTTCCAGGCGGTGCGCTCCGGCGCGGCGGATGTGGGCCTCATCATTCACGAGGGACAGCTCACCTATCAAAACGAGGGGCTGCAAGTTTGTGAAGACCTCGGCGTCTGGTGGGGCCGCGAAAATGACGGTCTGCCCCTGCCGCTCGGCGGAAACGTGATTCACAAGCGTTTCCCGCCCGCGACGCGCAAAATCATTTCCGACATTCTTACCGCGAGCATCCAGTTCAGCCTCGACCATCGCGCCGAGGCCGTGCAGCACGCGCTCCAATACGCCCGCGACATGGGCCGCGAGCTGGCGGACAAGTTCGTGGGCATGTATGTGAACCACTGGACGCTCGACTACGGCGAGAAAGGCCGGGGATCCATCCGCCGGTTTCTGGGCCGGGCGCACGCGAAGGGCCTGATCCCGCGCGCGCCGGAACTGGAGTTTGTGGTTT
>CANMZY010000177.1:0-7015 GCA_947502425.1 Verrucomicrobiales bacterium | reverse complement strand
ACCCGCGCCTTCATCCCGATCGACGCCTCGGTCGATCTGTCCGTCGCCAGCCCCATCGCGCAGCTCGAGGTGGGCGAACTGTTTGGCGAGATGACCTGCCGCACCTTCCAGCCGCGCTCGGCCACGGTGCGGGCCAGCGAGGATTGCGTGATGGTCGAAATGTTGCGGGTCATCCTCGACATGCTCATGGGCACGCGCGAAGTCGATGCCACCACCAAGAGCAGCACCAAGGTCAAGGTGGCGACCTTCAAGGGCACGTCTTTCAAGACGGAGATGGACAAGAAATATCGCGAGCGCTCCCTGAGCAACCATCTCCGCAGCGTCCGTCTCTTCGCCTCGCTCGACGGACTGTTCCTTAATCACCTCAAGGAGAAAGTCGAACTGGTCACCTTTGGCAAGAATCAGGTCATCTGCAAACAGGGCGACATCGCCGACGCCTTTTATCTCATCCGCCAGGGCATGGTGAAAGTTTCCAACGCGCTGCCCGGCGGCGAAATGGTCCGCACCTATCTGGGCCGTGGCGATTACTTCGGCGAGATCGGCCTGATTTACGGTTCGCCGCGCACCGCCACCTGCACGGCGCTGGACACCGTGCAGGTCGTGAAGATCGCCAAGGACGAGTTCGACGCGATGCTCGCGAATTTCCCCAAGGTCAAGGAGAGCCTGCTGCAAGTCGCCGAGGCCCGCGTCAAGGCCAGCGAGGCGAAGAAGATGCCGCGCGGCCTGAACCTTGACGAGTTTCTCAGCCAGGGTTTGTTTCAGGCGCAAAATTTGTTACTCATCGACCTCGACCGTTGCACGCGCTGCGACTTGTGCGTGCGCGCCTGCGCCGAGGCTCACGACGGCGTGACGCGCCTCATCCGCGACGGCCTGCGCTACGACAAGTATCTCGTCGCCACCACCTGCCGCACCTGCCGCGACCCGCTCTGCATGACGCAATGCCCGGTCGGCTCCATCCGCCGTAAGGAAAACCTGGAGATCATCATTGAAGACTGGTGCATCGGCTGCAGCAAATGCTCGGAGCTCTGCCCGTTCGGCAATATCAACATGCACCCGGTCGAACTCATGGAAGAGGTCAAGGCCGCGCCCAAAGCGTCCACCGGCAACGACGTGCCGCAGGCCGCGCCCGCCGCAAAAAAATCTTCCTCCAAGGCCGCGACCTGCGACCTCTGCACCGAGCTTTCCACGCCCAGTTGCGTCTATGCCTGTCCGCACGACGCCGCGCGCCGCGTCGATCCGTCGGAATATTTCACGCGGCAAATTTCGCAGGACGCGGCGGCGTGGGGTTCGGCGAAGTCAGTGGACCGCCGCACCACGCACGTCACGGAAACCGAGCATCGCAAGAACAAGTGATCATCGACCGCAAACAACTTCCCTGGGCGCTCTTCACCGTCTCGGCCACGCTGGCGGCGGGCGTGCTCTACCTCGCGGCGTTTCATCCCGAGCGGCTCCCGTTCCAGCTCGAGCTGCCGCACTTTCTCCAGGGCGGCCCGCGCCTCAGCGCCCGCAGCGTCGGCGGCACGCCGGTCGGTTTGTTTTTCGGCGCGCTGGCCGCGTTGATCTTCGTCTTCGCCGCGCTGCTCGGCGCGCGGCGCAAGCGGCCGACGCTGAAAGTTGGGCGGCTCCAGCTCTGGCTCAAGGCGCACATCTGGCTTTCGATCCTCACCATCCCGCTGATCGGGCTGCACGCGGGCTTTGCCACGGGCGGGCCGATGACGCAGGCGCTGCTCGCGCTCTACGCTGTGGTGATGTTGAGCGGATTTTACGGGCTGGCCTTGCAGCAGTTCATCCCGCGCCTGATGAAGGAACAAGTGCCGCTGGAAACCATCTTCGAGCAGATCCCCCATATCCTCACGCAGCTTGGCAATGCCGCGCAGGAAATGCGGAAGAGCCTGGAACCCGCTCCCGCTCCGGCCGCGACGGTCATCGCGCCGGTCGCCGTGGCTGCTGCCGAGGGTGCGCCCGCTGCAACCCCCGTGACCGAAGCTCCCGCCACCACCACGCCCCCGCCGGATCAGGCGCTGCTCACGCTGCAAAAATTTCTGGACGAGGAAGCCATCCCTTACCTGAGCGCCAAACGCGGCGAGAAACACATTCTTGGCCCGCAACGCAACTCCGACGAACAATTCCGTCTCGTGAAAATCAGCGTCGGGCCGGAGCATCACGAGAAGGTCGAGAAACTCCAGGGCTGGTGTGACGAACGGCGGCAGCTTGATTTGCAGATGAAGCTCCAGCACTGGCTGCACGGCTGGCTGCTCGTTCACATTCCGTTCTCGCTGCTCCTGCTCGCCTTCACCGCCTGGCACATTGTCGCCGCCCTCTTTTTCTACTGACCATGCGCCTCGACCGCGGAACGCAAAAACAGATCGCCCAGCGCTTCAAGGGCAACCTCGACTATTTCAAGAAGCCGCATTACTGGCGGCGGCTCCGCTTCCTCACCATCCTGCTCGTGACTTTCGGCGGCGTCGCGGGCATGGCCGTCTATTATTTTATCGGCCCGGAAACCTTCTACAACGCCGGGCCGATTTCCCGGCCGCACGCGCACTTCGCCAACGACTGCCAGAAATGCCACGAGCCGCACGGTTCCTCCTGGACGCTCAAGGCCGCCGACTCCGGCGCGCTCGACGCCGCCTGCCAGAAATGCCACGCCGGCCACGCCTTTCACGAGCCGAACGTCGCGCGCGACCACTCCTGCACCGCCTGCCACCACGAACATCTCGGCCCCGGCCCGATGCCCGCGCCGTCCGACGCGAACTGCCGCTCCTGCCACAACACCCCGCACGAAATGGCCGCCGCCATCGACCGGGCGAAAACTATTCCCGCCGCCGCCTTCAACTTCCGGCCCGACCGCGGCCTCGTGGTCTATCACGCACCGCGTCCGCCGGCGGGTTACGCGAAAATTTTCGCGGGCTTCGCCGACGGCCATCCCGATTTCCAGGTTCATACCGCCAAACTCCGCGACCCCGACACGCTCAAGTTCAATCACCAAAAACACCTCACCGACACTAACAACATCCCGCTGCTCAACGGCCGCCGCCTCGCCTGCGCCGACTGCCATCAGCCGGCCCAGACCGGTGAATATTTTCAGAAGCCGAACTTCGACAAGCACTGCCAGGCCTGCCACAGCCTGCAATTCGACGAGCGGAACCCCGGGCTGCATCTTCCGCACGGCGACTCCAAGCACGTCCACGCCTTTCTCCGCAGCCTGCCCGCCCAATACGCCGACTTCGCCCGGCGCGAGAAAAAAATCTTCGCGCAGCCCGAACTTGACGCGTTTGTGAATCAGTCGATGAAACAGATCCGCGAGCAGGTGCTGACCGGTGAGTTGCTCGAGGAGCAGATTTTCTTCAGCGCCGGACGCACTGCGCCCGCGCCGGACATCGGCGGGCAGGGTGCCACGGGCCGCGCGAAATTTCCCGGCTGCGCCAAATGTCACGAAGTCAAAGCCGTGGCCAACGCCGCGCCCGCCGTCACGCCGCCGGTGATCATCGAGCGGTGGCTGCCGCGCGGCCAGTTTCACCATGCGAAACACGCGAACGTCGATTGCCTGAAATGCCACGCCGTCCTCGGCAGCAGCGACACGGCGGACATTCTGCTCCCGCACCAGTCAAGCTGCGCCGAGTGCCACAGCCCGAAAGGCGGCGTGGCCCACAACTGCTCCGAGTGTCACAACTACCACGCGCCGCCGGGGAAGTGAGCCGAACGGAAACATTCAACATCCCATGGCCGAAACGCCCGTTGGAGTTTACGCTTTAGCGTGTCCGGTTTCACCTTCCCGCCGCGGACAATCCCGCAGCACCGGATTGAAATCCAACATCCCATGGCCGAGTCACCGCAACTTGGATGTTGAATGTTGAGCGCTAAATGCTTCCTCGAAGAAAAGTTCGCTGGCAGGGCAGCCAGTCCTCCGCCCGCCGCGCGCCCAGCCCGGAGGGTTGGTAGAAATTAGCCGGGGGTTGAGCGAGTCCGCGAGCGACACCCCCGGTCTGCCCACCGCCAGGACAGCACCCTGCAGGGGTGCCAGAAAAGCCGGGTGTCCAGTCGGCGGCAAGATTCTGGCATCCCTTCAGGATGCAATTTCTTCGCACCTCGACCGGGGGTGTCGTCGCGCGGCACTCCTCAACCCCCGGCTAATTTCTGGCAACCTTTCAGATTGCGGCCGTCCCGCCCTTGCCTTTTGCTTTTCCGTCTCTCCTCCATCCGCCACGGGCCTTTCCCGCCCGCCGCCTTTCCGCCTTCCCGCTTTGTCCCTGGCCCGCCTCAGCGGGTCTGGCGCACGCGCACGGTGTAGTTCACCGCCTTCGCGTTCGTCGCGGTGAAGCGCATGGTTTCCTGCGCGTTCTCGGTGAGGATGAGGGTCTGAAAGGGCGTCTCTTCCACCGCGTAGCCCTGGCCGTCCTTGAAGACGCATTGAATCTGCACTTCCAGCCGGCGGTTCTCGCGGTTGCGGACGAGCGCGGCGATCTCCAGCCGGCCATCGGCGGTCTTGCCTTCCTGCAAGCCGGTGGCGGTGATGGAGCGTTGCGCGCCGGAGTCCATGAGGACGAATTTGGCGTTTTGTTCCTGGTTATATTTGCCGGTGTTCTCGGGCAGTTTGGCCCCGCCGGTGGCGCAGCCGTGGAGAAGGAGCGCGGTCGCGGCGCCGGCGAGGAGGGATGTTTTTTTCATAGGTTAATGGTCAGGGGTGGCGGTCGCTGACGAAGAGCACCACGTCGCGCCCGGTCGCCGGCACGGTGAAGGTGAGGGTCTTGGTGAGGAGCAGGCGTCCGGCGGCCTCGAGGAAATCCACGGTCACGGTCTGCGGGCCGGGCGGGAGTTCGAGGGCGGCGAAGCTGAGGTGGCGCGGGAGGTTGTCCCAGGCGCGGAGGTCGGCCTGGGCGTTGGCGCTGGCGGAAAGAACCTTACTGAGGATGGCCAGCCCGGCCACGGCGAGCGCGGCCTCACTTTCGCGATGCCCGGCGAGGGCGGCGCTGGTGACCAGGGCGGCGTCGCCCACGGCGCTGGTGGTGGTCTTGAAGACGGCCTTGTTCGCGAGGATGTGGTCCATGACGCGGCCGCCACGGGTGGTCGCCTGGTAATACAAGTCATCGTAGCCGACGAGCGGGAAGGTCTGCGCACCGAGTTTGAGGGCGACGGAGCGCGCGCCGGGCGGGCCTTCGCGGAAGCGGAGTTGTTCGCCGTGGCGGCCGCCGGCCCATTTGACCGGCCCGCGCCCGAATTCGAGGAAGAGGAGGACGTTGGCCTTGGTGTGGTAGGGGGGCGGGGCGGAGTTTTTGGCGTTGACCCGGGCGCGTTTCCATTCGTCCGAGCCGTCGCCGCCGAGTTTGGCGGTGGCGTAGCCGTCGAGGTAGTCGAGCAGGACGTAGTCGGCGGCGTAGGCGTGGTGCCCGGCGTCGGCGTCCTGAAACTGCGCGCTGCGGAAACAGGCGCGGGCATTGTCGAGTTCGCCGTCCATCCAGTAGAGCAGGCCGCGATAGTAGTAGGCCATGACGCGCTCGTAGGGTTCGCCGAGGAAGGTCTTCCGGGATTCGCCCTCGAAAAGCTGGCGGGCCTTCCGCGCCTCGGCGTCGTTGGCGATGATGCCGCCGATGCGCGGGATGGCTTCATCGAGGAGCGTCTTGGCCTCGGCAAAATCGCCGCGGCGCAGGTCGATGGCGGCGACGCGGCATTGCCAGAGGATCTTGTCTTTGGCGGGGCCGAATTGGATGGCGTTGCGCCCGTCGATGAGCGGGTCGCCGGTGAAGGGCGGGCGTTTGGGGCCGTGGTCCGTGGCGCAGCCGGCCAGCGCCAGGATCGCGGCGAGGAGCAATGGCCGAAGAAAAAAATTCATCGCGAAAGGAAACGGCTAACGATAGACCGCGTCGCGCGTGCCCTGTTTCTTGATCTCCTCGGAGCCTTCCCAGACGATCTCGCTGGTGCGCGCGTTGATCAGTTGGAAGGTGTAGAGGATGTAGTCGCTGACGCCGCCCTTGGTGCTGCTGCTCAGGCCGGAAAGCTTGCCGGTGAGGAAATAATCCGCGCCCTTGAACTCCTGGATTTTCGGATCGTTGTCGCTGGTCAGCGCGCCGGACTGCTTCAGCTCGCGCTCCTTCTCGAGCACCGCCATGCGTTCGCGCGCCAGGAAGACGGCCTTGCCCTGCGCCTTGGCGATGAGCTGCGCACGGATGCGGTCGAGTAAAATGTTTTTGTTGATCGGAAAGCGCGTTTCGTTGATGACCGGGTCGAGCACGATGCGCGGCGGCGTGGTGGCGGTCGCGATGGGCGCGGCGGCGAGGATGCCGCGGGCCATCTTGTCCGAGACCGCGACGAGGTCCTGCGACTCGACGCCGGTGCCCTGGACGAAACCCTTCTCGTCGGCCTTCAGTTCGGTGACGGGCGTGCCGGAAGGATTTTGCACGCCGGTGGCGCAGCCGCTCCACAGGGCCGCGCCGAGGAGGATCACCGGCAGGGCCGGGGATTTGAAAATGTTTTTCATAAGGGTGGGATTGTTAGTGGCGGAAAAGTTTCTGTCCAGTCCCCGCTCAGCGTGAACCGGGATAAGCGACGCGGCTCGTGAAGGTCGCGCCGGAGCCGGGATAGACAATGCCCGAAGGCGTCGGCTGCGGATCGGGAGCGGCATAGGTGGTGGTCGTGGTAGTCACCTGCTGCGTGACCACCGGCGCGGGCGCCACCCGCTGCATGTGCACCGGCACGGCGTATGAACGATGGGCCGGCCGGTAATAATCATCCCGGTAATAAACGTCGTTCCGATGGCCCCGCGTCTCCGACAACCCGCCGAGCAGGAAGCCGACGCCCGCGCCAATCGCCACCGCTTCGGGCGAACGATGGCGGTCGCTGAGGTTGTAAAGGCTGCCGGCCGTCGCGCCGAGAAACGCGCCGCCCCAGGCCGAGTGCAGCCACGGGCCGCGGAATTGCGCGCGCGCCGGAGTGACCGCCGCCAGCGCGAGAAGAATCAGCAAAATCATTTTCATAAAATTCACCTGAACTTTCGACGGGCAAAGTTAGTTCTTATTCG
>CANMZY010000176.1:0-7017 GCA_947502425.1 Verrucomicrobiales bacterium | reverse complement strand
TTATCGTGAACCAAACCATCACCGCCAACGGCCGGATCATCACAGCCAGACTCCCCTGTTCATTGGAGGAATTTCTCCTCGCGCAAGATCTTCTGCCGCGCAGCGTGGTGGTGGAGCACAACGGCGCGGCGGTCGCGCCGTCGGAATTTTCCAGACGCCAGCTTGCAGCGGGCGACCGGCTGGAGATCGTCAAGATCGTCGCGGGCGGCTGACCGGTTCGGGCTGGCACTTGGGACACCACGCGGTGGTGCGCCCGCCGATGTTCGCGCGCGGCAGCGGTTCGCCGTGGCGCGGACAGCGGCCTTTGGCGTTCCAGCGTTCGTGAATAAACCAGCCGCGCGGCGGATCGGAAAAATCGCGCCCGATGATCTTGCACGCCTCCCGGCAGACGAAACGGACCACGCGCCACAGTTCCCGCGATTTTTCCTCCGAGATTTCCCCGGCGCGCGTGCGCGGGTGAAGTTTGGTGCGCCAGAGAATTTCGTCGGCCATCCAGTTGCCGATGCCGGGGAAACCGGCCTGATGCAGCAGCGCGGCCTTGAGCGGGAGCTGGCGGTGTCGCTGTAAAAATTTCCCCATCACGGCGGCGGTGAACGAGTCCGAGGTGAGTGCGGGCGGAAGTTTCGCCCACCATCCGGGAACCTCCAAGCCTTGATGAAACCGGAGCCGCCCGAACTGGCGCGGATCGTTGAAGACCAGTGCGCGCCCGCGCTGGTGCAGGACGAGGTGATCGTGTTTGCCGGGCTGGAAGCCGGATGGTGCCACGCGCAAAGTCCCGGTCATGCCGAGATGGACGCCGAGCCAGAGCTGTTTGGAAAAACGGAAGAGCATCTGCTTGCCGAGTGCTTCGGATTTTTGGAGCGTCGCGCCGGGGAGGGATTTTTCGAGCGTGCTGGTGTCGCTGCCGCGAAAAATTCTTTTCCCGGAATGGAGCGCGACAGCCCGAATTTTTCCACCCAGGCCGGGATTCCATTGCTTGCGGTAAAATTCGACTTCAGCGAGTTCGGGCACGGTCGAAGAGTAGGACGGTGGTGAGGCGGCGTCGAGTTTGGGTTGTTCGGCGGGCATTTTTGAGCGCGGGCAGCCGTTCCGGCCCGTCACGTTTGCCGCTTGAGCAGCGGGTTGAATCCTGTAGTCTCGGCGCGTGTTCAGCGGCGGCACCCGCGCCTTGACTTAGCTGGCGGGCGCGTCGATATAGCTCCAGACAGTTTATGATGTGTTGTATTTGCAAAGAAAAAGAAGCCACCGTGCATTTGACCCAGATCGCCGCGGAAAAAATGCAGAAGGTGGATCTGTGCGAGGATTGCGCCAAGCAGAAGGGCGTGAATGATCCCGCCGGATTCTCGCTGGCCGACATGCTGCTCGGCCTCGGTGCGTCGCAGGAGATGGAGCAGGCGGCGGGCGGCAGCCACTTGAAGTGCCCGCACTGCGGCTTCACCCAGGCGGATTTTAAGAAGGCGGGCCGGCTGGGCTGCGCGCACTGCTATGACACGTTTTCCGAGGGCCTGGAGGGGTTGCTTAAAACGATGCACAAAGGGACGCGCCACAAGGGGAAAATTCCGGCGGCATTGCGCGAGAGCCAGGATCTGGCGGCCCGGCTGAAGCAGCTCCAGAAGAGACTGGACAAGGCCGTGGCCGAGGAAGATTTCGAACAGGCGGCGCTGGCCCGCGACGAAATCAAGTCCACCAAGGAAAAAATCGCGGAGATCACCGCCCCATGAATCTGCACGAATTTCTCGTCCCGCCCGCCGAAACGGCCCGCCGCGAAGGACCAAACACGCGCATCGTGATGTCGAGCCGCGTGCGGCTAGCGCGCAATTTGAAAGAGCTGGCCTTCCCCGGCTGGGCCAAGAAGGCCGAGCGCATCCGAGCGCTCGACCAGATTCGTCCGGCGGTGGAAACGTTGCCGCAAATGGCGGGCGCCTTTTCCGAGTCGATGGACAACCTCAACGCGCTCGACAAGCAAATCCTCGTCGAACGCCATCTCATCAGCCGCGAGCACGCCGCCAAGAACGCCGGCAGCGGCCTGGTGCTGAACCGCGAGGAATCGCTTTGCGTGATGATCAACGAGGAGGACCACCTGCGGATGCAGGCCTTGCGCCCCGGCCTCCAGCTCAAGCAGGCGTGGGCGGCGATCGACGCGGTGGACTCCAAGCTGGAGAAGAAGCTCGACTACGCCTTCAACGCGGAGTTGGGTTATCTCACCGCCTGCCCGACGAATCTCGGCACGGGCATCCGCGTGAGCGCGATGCTGCATCTGCCCGGCCTGGTGCTGGCGGAGCAGATCAACCAGATCATCCAGGCCGTGAACAAGCTCGGCCTGGCCGTGCGCGGGCTGTACGGCGAAGGCACCGAGGCGCTCGGCAATGTTTTTCAAGTCTCCAACCAGATGACGCTCGGCGAGTCCGAGCCGGAGATCGTGGAGCGGTTGAACAAGGTGCTCGCGCAGATCATCGAGCACGAGGAAAACGCCCGCGGCACCTTGCAGGAGAAAAAGCCGAAGACCGTCTGCAACCACATCGGCCGTGCCTACGGCATCCTCGCCAACGCGCACAGTATTTCTTCCAAGGAAACCATGAATTTGCTTTCCTTCCTGCGGCTGGGCGTGGACCTCGGCATGTTCCCAGAAATGGAACGCGGGCTGGTGGACGAGCTGTTCATCCTCACGCAGCCGGCGCATTTGCAGAAGAATTTCTCCGAGAAGCTCGGCGCGGACGAACGCGATCTGCTGCGGGCCGACATGCTGCGCGAGCGCCTGCGTTCGGTCAGCCGCCCGGTCAATCTGCCGGTGAAACTGGACAAGCCGTCCGAAGAATAGGAATCTAAATTATGAGCGAAGAGAACATGAACAATTTCACGCCGCGCGCGCAGCAGGTGCTCGCGCTCGCGCGCAAGGAAGCCGACCGTTTCAACCACAATTTCGTCGGCACCGAACATCTGCTGCTCGGCCTGATCAAGCTCGGCCAGGGCGTGGCCGTGAACGTCCTGCAGAAGCTCGGCCTCGATCTCGAAACCGTCCGCATGGAAGTCGAGAAGCAGGTCGGCACCGGCCCCGATCAGAAGATGATCGGCAACATCCCCTACACGCCGCGCGTGAAAAAAGTTCTCGCGCTCGCGGCCAAGGAAGCCAAGCAACTCAATCACACCTACGTCGGCACCGAGCACATTCTGCTCGGCCTGCTCCGCGAAGGCGACGGCGTGGCCGCGCGCGTTCTGAAAAATCTCGACGTGGACATCGAGCAGACCCGGCAGGAAATATTGAAGGAGCTGGATCCGAACTTCACCGCGCAGGAAGAGCAACCGGCCGGCGAGGGCGCCAGCGAGAAGACCCCGGAAAAGAAGGGCGAGATCAAGACGCCCGCCCTGAAGGCCTTTGGCCGCGACCTCACGGAAATCGCCCGCAAGGGCGAGATGGATCCGGTCATCGGACGCTTCAATGAAATCGAGCGCGTCATCCAGATTCTCTGCCGCCGCACCAAGAACAACCCTGTGCTGCTCGGCGAGGCCGGTGTTGGCAAGACCGCCATCGTCGAAGGTCTCGCCCAGGAAATCGCCAAGGGCAACGTGCCCGAACTCCTCCGCGACAAGCGCGTCATCACCCTGGACCTCGCGCTGATGGTCGCCGGCACTAAGTACCGGGGCCAGTTCGAGGAGCGCATCAAGGCGGTGATGGACGAAATCCGCCGCGCCAAGAACATCATTCTCTTCATTGACGAACTGCACACCATCGTCGGCGCCGGTTCCGCCGAGGGCACGATGGACGCCTCGAACATCATCAAGCCCGCCCTGTCCCGCGGCGAGATGCAGTGCGTCGGCGCGACCACCCTCACCGAATACCGCAAATACATCGAGAAGGACGCCGCGCTGGAACGCCGGTTCCAGAGCGTGCGGGTGGAAGCGCCCTCCATCGAGGACGCCATCGCCATCCTCAAGGGCCTCCGTCCGAAATACGAGGAGCACCACAAGGCCGAGATCACCGACCAGGCCGTGGAGGCGGCGGTGAAATTTTCCGACCGCTACATCACCGACCGGTTTCTGCCGGACAAGGCCATCGACCTGATGGACGAGGCCGGCTCGCGCGCGCGCATCGGCGCGATGACCCGCCCGCCGGAGATCAAGGACATCGAAGCCGAGATCGAGGTCATCAAGACCCAGAAGGAAAAGGCGATCAAGGAGCAGGATTTCGAGGGCGCGGCCGCGATGCGCGACAAGGAAAAGCACGCCAAAGAAAAGCAGGATGCCGTACTCGCCGCCTGGAAATTGAGCCGCGAGGAAAAGCGCGTCAAAGTGGACGAAGAAGACATTTTGCAGGTCGTCTCCAAGTGGACGGGCATTCCGCTCAAGCGCATGGAACAGGCCGAGGCGCAGCGGCTCCTGCACATGGAAGATGAGATGGCCAAGGTGGTCGTCGGCCAGGGCGAGGCCGTCGCCGCCATCTGCAACGCCCTCCGCCGCTCACGTGCTGACCTGAAGGATCCCAAGCGCCCGATCGGCACCTTTGCGCTGCTCGGCCCGACGGGCGTGGGCAAGACGCTGCTCGCGAAGTCACTCGCCGAATCGATGTTCGGCGACAGCAAATCGCTCATCCAGCTCGACATGTCCGAATACATGGAGCGGCACAACGCCTCGCGCATGGTCGGCTCGCCGCCCGGCTACGTCGGCTACGAGGAAGGCGGCCAGCTCACCGAGCAGGTGCGCCGCAGGCCGTATTCCGTGGTGCTCTTCGATGAAATCGAGAAGGCGCACCCCGACGTGATGAACATGCTCCTGCAAATTTTGGAGGAGGGCAAACTGACCGACAACGTCGGCCGCGTGATCAACTTCCGAAACACGGTCATCCTGCTCACCTCGAACGTCGGCTCGGAGACGATCAAGAAGCAGTCCACCATGGGCTTCTCGGCGATCTCCGACGTGCACAGCTACGAGAAGATGCGCGAGAAAATTCTGGACGAGGCCAAGCGCGTCTTCCGTCCGGAATTCCTCAACCGCCTCGACGACATCATCGTCTTCCGTTCGCTGACCAAGACCGATCTGGTCAGCATCCTCGACCTCGAGATCGTCAAGGTGACCGAGCGGCTCAAGCGCAAAAACCTCCATCTCCAGCTCGACGAAAAGGCGAAGGATCTGCTTGTGGAAAAAGGCTACGACCCGACCTACGGGGCGCGTCCGATGCGCCGCGCGGTGGAGCGTTTTCTGGAAGACCCGCTCGCCGAGGAAATCCTCAAAGGCAGCCTGCACGACAGCGATCCAATCACCGTCACGGTCGATCAGGGCAAGCTCGTCTTCTCCCAGCCCGCCGCGCCCGCCGCCGGCGCCCTCTCGAGCTGAGGGGCCGGGGAAATTTTCCGCCTCACGGTTTTTTCATCCGCACCAGCACGAGCGCGCGGACGGTGGCGCCGCCCGCCCGAGAATCGATCTCCAGCCTGCCTCCCACCTGCTTCATGCGTTCCTGCATGCCCGCGAGGCCGACGCCGAGGCCGGTTTTTCGGCTCGTGGCGGGGAGGCCGCAACCGGCGTCCTGAACTTCCAGCCGGACTTCATCCGCGTCGCGCCACAGGCGGATGGTGGCCGTTTTGCTGCCGGAATGACGGTGAACATTGCCCAGGCTTTCCTGCAGCACCCGGAAGAGCGCCATCTCGACGTCGAGCGGCGGCGGGTGCAGGACGTAGGAAAGGGTGCGGATTTCCTCGCAGCACTGGTCGTTGTTGGCGAGGCAGTCGGCGAGCAGTTGCCGGGCTTCCTTGTTCCACGAGTTGGAGGACTGGCCGAGCAGGGTGAGTTTCATCGACAGCGCGTTGAGGTTTTGCGCGGTGGTGTCGTGGAGTTCGCGGGCGATGCGGCGGCGCTCCTCGTCCTGCAGTTGCAGGAGCCGCCCGGTCAGCAGGTGCAGTGATTCCTCGGCCTGCCGCCGGGCGGTCACGTCGCGGAAACTCCAGACGCGCCCGACGATCCGGCCATCGATCCGCTGCGGCTGCGAATAGCGCTCGAAAATCCGCCCGTCCCTGAACTCGATCGAGTCATGGCTTTCTTCCTCGGGATGGGCGTAGAGCTCCTTGACCTTGCCGAGAAACCCTTCGGGATCACGCAACTGCCGGAGCGCCCAGTCCAGGGCCTGCTGATCATCCTGCTTCTGGAGGACGGCTTCGGGAATGCGCCACATCCGGGCGAACGTCTGGTTGAAGCGGCTGATTTTTCCGGCGGCGTCCACGGTGAGCAGGCCGTCGGCGGTGGATTCGAGCGCGGCGTTGAAGATCGAGAGCGTGTGTTTGAGCTGGGCCTCCGCCCGTTTCCGGTCGGTCAGGTCCAGGCCCATGCCGATCAGGCCGGGCGCGCCTTGAACCATGACGCGGACGCCGGTGTAATGATACGGCGTGCGGCGGCCGTCCTTAGCCACCAGCACCGCCTCCACCTCGGCCCGGCCCTCGGTCAGCGCCCGGGTGAAGGCGGCCTCGACGAGCGGCCAGTCCTGGTCGTCGAAGAATTTTCCCGGCCCCAGTCCGGTCAGTTCCTCGGCGCCGTAGCCGGACACCGTTTCCAGATTGTCGTTCCAGCAGAGCAGCCGGCGGCGGGCGTCGAGCAGATAAAAAAACTCCGGGCAGGCTCTGGATGAGCGAATCGGAAATGCTTTGTTCCTGGCGCACCCGTTCCTCCGCCTGCTTGCGCTCGGTCACGTCGTTGAGCATCGAGACGATGCATTTCTCGCCGTCCAGCTCGATCTGGTCGACGGAGCAGAGCGCAAAGCCGGCCTCGCCCGATTTCCGCCGGAATTTTTTTGAAGTTGTTCAGCGAGCCTCGTTCGTCCAGCCAGCGCGCCAGTCCCGGACGGTCCACGGGATCGACCCAGATTTCAATTCCTCGGCCGCGCGCCCGATGACCTCCCCGCGGCGGAAGCCGAACATGGCGAGAAACGTGTCGTTCACGTCGATGAAGCGCCCCTCGGCCAGCGTGGAAAGGCAGATGCCGACCGGGCTGGAGCGAAAGGCCTTGGAAAACTTTTCCTCGAACTGGCGCAGCGCC
>CANMZY010000175.1:0-7033 GCA_947502425.1 Verrucomicrobiales bacterium | reverse complement strand
TACGCCCCTTTTTTTTAGCAAGCAAAATAGCAACAGCAAAATAGCAAAAGCCACTCTCGGCAACCCTCCCCATTAAGTGGAGGTTATGCCCATGGGCTCAGCGCCTCAGTTTTTCCCAATCCGGACGCAAGTGGTCGCTGTGGTTCGAATATAAACAAGGCAGCTCGCGCACGAAAACTGCACTGTTTCCGCACCGTTTCTGCACCCCTTCTCCATTTCAATCCGGTGCAGTTTCGTCTCGCCCACGAAAACTCGCGCAGGCACCTGCAATTCCACATTCCGCATCCGCGCTGGCCCGTCCTGTGTCTTGAAATTCAAGGTCATGATTTTCCGCACTGCTGTGCGCACCCAAACGATAGCATGAAGTTTTCGCGGAAGAGCTGGCGGCAAGGACCCGAGGCGCAAAATTCCGGCAACGCCAGGCAACGAGATGTCATTGAGCGGCAACGACACGCACCAATATTTATTAGAAAAGATTTGACGGGATCTGAACTTCATCCAGAACCAACATCCCCGCAGCGGTGTCAGCGTAACTTGCCGCCATTGCGGGCGTATTCCCACCGCCTCAGAAACGAAAAATTGTAAAGCGTCCTTAATCAGCGTTTTGCTAACAAAACCTTGCCCCGTTCGCGCGGTTGCCGATACGTTTGTGAATAAGCCATTTACTC
Source organism: Verrucomicrobiales bacterium (assembly GCA_947502425.1). Lineage (GTDB taxonomy): Bacteria > Verrucomicrobiota > Verrucomicrobiia > Limisphaerales > SIBH01 > SIBH01. The sequence continues at coordinate 6,365 of CANMZY010000175.1, read as the reverse complement.
AACCGTCCGAAAACCATGAAAAATATCAGCCTCGTCCTCGCCTTGTTTGCCGCCGGCCTCACGCTCACCTCCTCCGCCGCCAACCGCACAGCCACGCCTGCCGAGTCACTCAAGATTCTCGACGGCTTCAAGGTCGAACTCCTCCGCAGCGCGCAGCCGGGCGAAGGCTCCTGGGTGGCCATGACCGTCGATCCCAAAGGCCGCCTGATCGTCTCACCGCAGGGCGGCGAACCGCTGCTCCGCATCACGCTCGATGCCCAGGGCCAGGTCGCCAAGATGGAAAAGATCGAGCTTCCGCCCCGCGGCGCGATGGGCCTGCTCTGCGCCTTCGACGCGCTTTATGTGAACGGCAAAGGCCCCGGCGGCCTCGGCCTTTACCGCCTGACCGACACCAACGACGACGACCAATATGACAAGGTGGAGCTGCTCCGTTCGTGGAAGGGCGACGGCGGCGAACACGGCCCGCACGGCGTGGTCCTTGGCCCGGACAAGAACCTTTACGTCGTCGCCGGCAATTTCGTGAAGGTGCCGACGGACATCCTCCCCACCTCGCAGCATAAGAATTACGCGGACGATCTGGTCCTGCCGCGCGCCGAGGACGGCAATGGTTTCGGCGCGGGCACCAAGCCGCCGGGCGGCTTCGTCGTCCGCATGGACAAGGACGGGAAGAACTGCGAGCTCTTCGGCTCCGGCCAGCGCAACACCTACGACATCGCCTTCAATGCCGACGGCGAACTCTTCGGCTTCGACAGCGACATGGAATGGGACTGGGGCACGCCGTGGTACCGGCCCATCCGCGCCTTTCACGTCACGAGCGGCGCCGATCACGGGTATCGCGAGGGCAACGGCAAGTGGCCGGAGCATTATCAGGACAGCCTCCCGGCCACGTCGATCATCGGCATCGGCTGCCCCACCGGCGTGGCGTTTGGCACGGGCGCAAAATTCCCGGCCAAATATCAGCGCGCGTTTTACATGATGGACTGGACCTATGGCCGCCTCATCGCCGTCCATCTCAAGCCGGACGGCGCGAGCTATGCCGGCGGCTGGGAATCATTCCTCTCCGGCAAGCCGCTCAACCTTACCGATCTCGAAATCGGCAAGGACGGCGCGATGTATTTCCTCACCGGCGGGCGCGGCACGCAGGCGGGACTGTATCGCGTCAGCTACACCGGCCCCGAGGTGAAGGAGCAGCTCCCCGTCGATCAAAACGCCATCGCCGCGCGCAAAATCCGCCACCAGCTCGAAACCTTCCACGGCAAGGCCGACCCCAAGGCCATCGCCACCGCCTGGCCTTGCCTGGGCCTGAGTGACCGCTACCTCCGCTACGCCGCGCGCCTGGCCGTCGAGTCGCAGCCCGTGGCCGAGTGGAAGGACAAGGCCCTGGCCGAGACCGATCCCAACGCCGGCCTCACCGCGCTGCTCGCGCTCGTCCGGGTCGGCGGCAAGGAACCGCAGGACGCCGCGCTGCTCGCCTTGAAACGGTTTCCGATGGAGTCACTCAGCGAAGAGCAGCAGTTGCTCAAGCTGCGCGTGGTCGAGGTCAGCCTTTCGCGCCACGGCAAACCTTCCCCGGAAGTCGTGACGCGGGCCGTCACCAAGCTGGGCGAGATTTACCCGAACAAGAGCGTCAATTTGAACCGCGAGCTCTGCCAGATCCTCGTCGCGCTCGAAGCGCCCGACGTGGTGCCGAAGACCCTCGGCCTGATCGCCAAGGCCGCGACCCAGGAAGAACAACTGGCTTACCTGTTCGCGCTGCGGGGCCTCAAGACCGGCTGGACGACTGCGGATCGCAAAGCCTACTTCTCGTGGTTCAACAACAAGCCCGACGCCGACGCGAGTGTCGCGCTCGTCAAAAACAACAAGCACACGGCGGAAACGGAAAAATGGTTCACCGATGTGGGCCGCGGCTTCGGCAACGGCTCGAGCTACGGCGGCTTCGTCTCCAAACTGAAATCAGCCGCCATCGCCTCCCTCTCCGACAACGAACGCGGCGAACTTGCGGCCGTCCTCACCGGCCGCCCGGCCGTGACAGCTCCCGTCAAGCCAACCCCCCGCAAGCTCGTCAAGGAATGGAAAATGGCCGACCTCGAAGGCGCCCTCGACCAGGCCGGCAAAGGCCGCGACTTCGCCAAGGGCAAGGCCGCCTTCCTCGACGCGCAATGCCTGGCCTGCCACCGTTTCGGCAACGAAGGCGGGGCGGTCGGCACCGACCTCACCGCCGTCTCCAGCCGCTTCAGCCGCGCGGATGTTCTCTCATCGATCATCGAGCCGTCCAAGGTTGTCAGCGAACAGTACCAGCAGCACAGCTTCACCTTGAAGAACGGCGATGACCTGGTCGGCCGCGTGCTCGAAGACACGGCGGAAAAATACGTCGTGCTGGTCAACGCCCTCGCCGGCACCAAACAGGACGTGCGCAAAACCGACGTGACGAAACGCGATCCCTCCAAGCTCTCCTCCATGCCGGAAGGGCTGGTGAACGTCCTGACCAAGGAGGAGATTCTGGACCTGCTCGCCTACATTGAGTCCGGCGGGAAAGCGACCGCCCCGGCGTTTGCGAAGTAAAATTGCTCAATGCGGGTCTTGAGCGGCGACGTTGCGTCGTCGCTCTTTTCTTTTTTGGTCGTCGCACTGAAGGCGTCGGGGAAGGTCCGGCCTCAGCTTCCGTCCCGGTTCACGCGAGGTCAAACAGCAGCACTTCCGAAGCGGCCGGGGCGATGATTTCGATCCGGCTTTCTTCGCTGATGGCCGCACCGGCACGTCCGCGAGTGGTTGAACTCACTGTGGGTGATGCCGGTGCCGGCGGTGAGACGCTGCCATTCACCGGCCAGGATGACCGAGCCATGGCCCATGCTGTCCTTGTGCTCGAGCGCGCCGGAGAGGACACAGGTGAGAATTTCCATGTTGCGATGCGGGTGCGTGCCAAACCCGGAGTCGCCCCGCACGCGATCCTCGTTGATCACGCGCAGGCTGCGGAAGCCCCGCCAGTCCGGATCGTAATAATCGCCGAAGGAAAAAGTGTGGCGGCCGTCCAGCCAGTCGATCGGCGAGCGCCCGCGTTCGTCCGATGCCCGGAGCTTGATCATAGTTCAAAAGTTTTCACCCGGCGCAGACCCAGCCGCAAAGGCACCCAGCCGAGCGCAAAGGAGAGCGCCCCAAAACCCGCCATGCAGCCGAGGCTGCGCAGGTAGGACGCCACGCCGAAATTGCCCCAGGGCGAGCCCCACGCCAGCAGCCCGACCGAGCCGAGGATGTAAACGAAACTCAGCACCAGGCAGAACGTCCCGCCAAAGCCGCTCACGATCTTGCCGGGATTCTCCTCCTTGAAGTTCGGATAGAGAGCGCCCAACCCGACGGCCAGCGCGGTCAGCGTGCAGGCCATCACCGCGATGGCCACCGCGAAATAAACCGTGCGCGCGGCGGACAGTTCCAGCATCCGGCACGAGAGCCAGATCAGGCTCAGGGTGAGCGCCAGCGCGGTGGTGAGGGCGAGGGCGAGCTTGGTTTTCAAAACGCCCGCCAGGCCGAGCGGCGCCAGGCCGACGATCCAGAGCCGTTTCCCTTCCAGCGAGAATTGCGGATACACAAAGCGCGTGGTGATGGTGGCCAGATTCAGCGCGCACGCGCCGAGGTTCAGGTAGGAGATGAGGTCGGTCCAGAACGGATGCGTAATCTGCTGCGAGAAATGCCGGAGGTTGATGATGTAAACGCCGAGCAGCCCGAAGAGCATCACGGACTGGCCCCATTGCGTGGTGTCGCGCCAGAACATCCGCGCGTCCTTGACCATCATCGCGCGCGTGTCCACCCCGAGCCACGGCAACCGCGCGGCCAACCGCTCCATCAGGCCCGGCACGCCGGCGGTTCCGCCCGTCCGGCGGCGGCGGGCGCGGAACCAGCCCCAGTCCGCGAAGACGCTGCCACGGCTCTGCACCGCCGAGAACGCGGCGTAGAAAAAACGGCCCGTGCGCGTGAAGGCCAGCGCGCCGAAGAAGAGCGCGTTGCTCAACAAGACCAGCGCGAAGAACGCCGCGCCGCCCTTGGCGCCCTCGGCCCATTGCAGCACGCCGGAGGAGAGCCAGTAGCTGGGCAGGAGCGGATACTGCGCGAGGCGCGTGCGCATCAGAATTTTGTCCAGCACCTCCAGCACGCGCGTCTCAATCATCTCGTCGGCGGCCGGCTCGGGCCGGAACGCCCGGACGGCCAGGCCGAGCGCGCCCAGCGCCAGCAGCACCGCCGCCACCTGAAAAATCCGGCGGTCGATGTGCCGCGCCACCGCCACCGCCACCCACGTTCCGACCACGCCGGGCAGGACGATGAACAGCCCGACCAGCACCAGCGTGAACGGATAAAAATGCCAGGGCAGGCCGCGCGTCAGCCCGTAGGCCGCGAGGAACGGCGCGATCAAAAACAGGAACGCCCACGAGGCGAGCACGGTGGACTCGATGAACTTCCAGCGGAAGATGGCCTGCGCGGAAACCGGCAGCGACATCAGCGCGAGGGTCTCGCGGTTGCGGAAGAGGTTGGAGTAGCCGATGACGACATTGCTCAGGAGCAGTAGGACGAAGAGAAAGGCGAAGAGCAGGAAGAGCAGCCGCTCCAGGAGCAGCGAGCCGAGTCCGGGAAAGTGGGTGGAGCACCAGAGTAGCCCCTTGTAAAAAATCCAGAAGGAGAGCGCGAGATAGCCGGCCATGAAGAGCGCGATGACCCCGGTGAGCAGCCGGGACTGCTCGCGGACGGCCTGCAGGCGCCGCCACATTTGCGCCGTGTTGACGCGCGCCAGCAGGAGCAGCGGCGGCGGCACGCGCGCGGGCGGCGAGGAAGAGGCGGCGGTGTCCATCGTGGTTCGGCGAAAGCATCGGCGCACCGCCGGAACCGGTGCAAGACAAAATCCCCGGCGCGCGGCGGACACAGGCCGGACGGCGACAAAAAAGGGAGGAGAGCTGCCTCTCCTCCCACCATGAACACACAGACGGTCGGCGCGGACGGATCAGCGGGATCCGGCGGCCGGCCGAAATTTTTAATGACCGGAATCCGCCGGCGCGGACCTCGCCGGCGGCGTGTTTTCCGATTCACCGCCGAAGACCTTGCTCGCCAGGAGCAGCGCCAGCAGCGTCAGGATGCCAGCCGTGGTGGTGACGATATTCTTCCAAAGTTCGTTGTGACGCTTCATGTCGAGCTTCCCTTCGTGGTGACGTCTGTTTTCAATTTTTAACATGCCTAGGGAATACCGCCCGCGCGGAAACCGCGCAATCCGGTCGATTACCTTCCGTGATCTGGGGGAATATACCGGGGTGGGTAGGGGTTTCCCTTATCCGAATTGGTGCAGACGAAACCGGATGGAAGAAACGCGGAGAGGCGCAGAGAATTTCCGCCGCCTTTTTCTTCACCAAATGGTGGGTGCTCAGAAACCATTCAGCCTCTGCGATCCTCTGCGCTCTCCGCGTCTCCGCGTTTCTCCCCCAGCTTTTCAACTGCATGGTTCCGGCTTAAACGGCATGGCCCGCCGCCACGAGGGAGGCGGGCACCACCGGGCTAATCGAGCAGGAGGACTTGATAGAAGCGCTGCTGGCCGGCGACGAGGGGATCGATGACGGTGGAAATGATCCCGGCCGCGGGGGTGGCGGCGCCGTGGTTGGTCCAACTGCCGGACGCGAGGTCGTCCTTGGATTGCACGAGGTAGGTTTTTCCGGGGAAGGATTCCCAGCGCAGGGTCACGTTGCCGTTGGGGGCGCGGGTGAGGTCGAGGATGCGCGGCGTGCGCACCACGACGAGTTGGAAGCTCCGGGTGGCGGCGGCGGGCGGCACGCCGCTGTCGGTGACGCGCACGGTGACGGCGTTGGTGGCCGGAACGTGGCCGACGGCCGGCGTCCAAGTGAAGAGGCCGCTGCCGGGATGGATGTCGGCCCCGGCGGGGAAGTCGGCGTCGAGGCTGTAGGTCAGGGTCTGGGCCGGCAGATCGGCATCAGTCGCGCTCGCGGTGAAGGAGACGGTGGTGCCTTCGGTGACGGTGCGGTTGGTGATCACGGCGAGCGAGGGCGCGGTGTTCGCGGAGTTGACGGTCAGCACGGCGCTGGCGCTGGTGACCGAGTTGACGAGGTTGCTGACGACGACGCTGTAGGTGTCCGCGTCGGAGAGTTGTGCGGCGGCGAGGTTGAAGGTGGCGTTGGTCGCGCCGTTGATGGGCGCGCCGTTCTTGCGCCACTGGTGGAACAGAGAGGCGCCGCTGGCGGCCACGGTGAACTGGACGGGCGCGCCGACGGTGACGGTGGTGTTGATGGGCTGGCCGGTGATGACGACCGGCGCCTGGCCGACGGCGAGCGCGGTCAGGGACATGCCGAAAACCACGTCGCTGCTGGCGGCGCTCTGCT
>CANMZY010000174.1:0-7055 GCA_947502425.1 Verrucomicrobiales bacterium | reverse complement strand
GCCCAAACCGGAATTCTCGCGCAAAGAAAAACTCGCCGAATGGGCGACGGCGCCGGCGAACCCGTTCTTCGCGCGGGCGGCGGTCAATCGGGCGTGGGCGCAATTCATGGGGCGGGGCATCGTGCATCCGGTGGACGATTTTGGCTCGGACACCAAACCTGTGTTGCCAGCGCTGCTCGACGTGCTCACGCAGCAATTCGTCGAGCACAAGTTCGACATGGGCTGGCTCATCGGGGAATTGGTGAGCAGCCAGACGTATCAACTGGCCAGCGGCGGCGAGGCGAAGGACGCGTTGCCGAAACAGTTCGATCGCGCGCGCATCCGGCCGTTGTCGGCGGAGGAGATGGCGGCGGTGTTGAAGACGGCCGGTGGCGATGCGACGCAGAAGAGTGACGGTGTCACGAGCGAATATTTCCTGCGCTACTTCGGCGAGCCGACCAACGGCCAAGGCGATTTTCAGGGCAGCCTCACGGAACATCTTTTTCTCAACAACAGCCCCAACGTGCGCGCGTTCATCAGCCGCAAAAAAGGAAACCTCGCCGACACGATCAATCTATCGAGCGAGTCGTGGGAGCAGCGCGTGGACCGTATGTTCCTTTCCGTGCTCACGCGGTTGCCGAAGGAAACTGAGCGCGCGAAGTTCGTGGCGTATTTGAAGGGCGACCCGAAAGCGGAGAACTTGGTGGAGGAAGCGCTTTGGGTTTTGGTGAACATGAGCGAGTTTCGATTCAACCATTGAGCGCACGCAACACCGGCAAACCACAAGGCACGCGATGAGTCAGCAACTGAACAACGGTCAGTGTCCGAAGCACGAGCACCTCTCCCGCCGCGCGGTGCTCAAGGGCGCGCTCGCCACCACGGCCGGCGCAGCGGTGGCCAATTGGGGCGGGCTGTTTCACTCGCAGTCCATCGCCGCGGAGGCACAGAAGCGCGGCAAGCGTTGCATTCTTCTTTGGATGAACGGCGGCGCCAGTCAGATTGATACGTTCGACATGAAGCCCGGCCGCGCCACCGCCGGTCCGTTTCGCGAAATCAAAACCAAGCTGCCGGGCTATCGCATCTGCGAGTATCTGCCGAAGATGGCGCAGCAAGTGGACAAGCTGGGCATCATCCGCAGCATGCGCACGCAGTCGCCGGATCATCCCGACGGCATCTACCACATGCATACTTGCTACAAGCAGGCCGAGCGCATGCCGCATCCGGAACTCGGCGCGATGATTGCTAAATATCTCGGCCAAGCCGACGCCGACCTGCCGAGTTTTGTGCGCATGGGGCCGACGGGCAACGCCGGTTCGGGTTATCTCGGGCCGCGCTACGAACCGTTCGGCATGGATCGCAACGGCAACCTGCCCTACTTCACCAGCCCGTATTTGCCGGCGGCGAATGAAACGCGGCGCAACGACCTGCTGCGTTTCATGGAGAGCGAACACAAGAAGGCCAACGGCGCCGATGCGTACGAAAGCCATCGCGTGGCCAAGGAACGCGCGTGGCGATTGCTGCGCGCCAAGTCGCTGTTTGACACCACCAAAGATTGGCCGGCGCATCAGGAACTTTACGGCGCCAGCGATTTTGGCCGCGGCTGTTTTCTCGCACGCAAACTCGTCGAGGCAGGCGTGCCGTTTGTCGAGGTCGGGCAGGATAACTACGACAGTCACGCCGACAATTTCATCTGTCACAAAGCCAACATGCAGGTGCTCGACCCCGCGTGGTCCGGCCTGCTGGTGGACTTGGAGCGCACCGGCCAACTGCAGGACACGCTCGTTGTCTGGATGGGCGAAGTGGGCCGCACGCCGCAGATCAACAACCGCGCCGGCCGCGATCATTTCATCCGTGGCTGGACGATTGTGCTGGCGGGTGGCGGGATCAAAGGCGGCGTGGTTTATGGCGCCACCGATGCGGACGGACGCGAGGTGTCCGAGAATCCCGTGAGCGAAGGCGACCTGTTCGCGACCATCTACACCGCGCTGGGCGTGAACCCGCGCACGAAACATTTCGTCGGCACGCGGCCTATCTGGGCCACGCCCGAAGGTTCCAAGCCCATCAAGGAATTGCTGGCATGAATGCCGATGGTGCAACGCAACAGCCGGGCGGCGGCGTGAGTTTCGAGAAGACGACGTTGCTGTGGTCGTTGCCGTGGGATGCCGATTGGATTTCCGCCGTGAGTTTCGTCGGCGCCAAACACATCGCAGCGGGCAACAACCTCGGCGAGATTCTGCTTTGGGAATTGCCGGAGAAACCCGAGCCAGCGCCCGAACCTGCCGACAAAACCAAATCTTCCAGCGGCGAGAAAAGCGAGCGGCCGATTTACAGCGCGCCGTTGCCCAGCCGCCAATTCACCGGCCACTCGAACGTCATCAACCGCCTGCTCTGCGCGGAGAATCGCTGGCTCATCTCCGCCAGCAACGATCACACGCTGCGCTACTGGGATCTGCAGGCATCCACCGGCGCGCCCGCCAAGCTCGTGCTCAACGCACGCACGATCGAGGACATCGCGCGCAACAAAAGTTCCGGCAGAAAATCACCGCCGCCGCTCGAGGTCGAAGTGCGCACGCAACCGGCCGCCAAGACGATTCAAGGCAAGGAATGGATCGTGGGCCTTTCGATGAGCCACGACCAATCCACGCTCATCACCGGCGACGACGCGGGACAGGTCGCACTGCTCAATCGCGCCGGTGGCACGGAGAAGAAACGCTGGCAAGTCAAAGGCTGGGCGTATGCCGTGGCGATTTCGCCGGATCTCAAACAGGCGCTGGTGTCCGAGCGCTATCCGCTGGTGTTCGATTCGGGCCGGCACACCGCCGTGAAACTTTGGGACGCCGCCGGCGGCACGGTGCAACACGACTTGAGCAAGGAATTCAAGGACATGCAGATTGCGGCCGCCGCTTATTCCGGCGATGGCAAGACACTGGCCATCGGCCGTGGCGGCGAAGGCGACGGCAAAATCTTTCTGCTCGATCCCGTCACCGGCAAGAAGCAGCGCGAGCTTGCGCCCATCCACCAGTACGGCGTCACCGATCTGTGCTTCCATCCCGATGGCAAACACCTCGCGTCAACGGGGCGCGACACCGTCGTGCGCCTCTGGAATGTCGCCGACGGAAAGCTGGTGAAAGAACTGGGCAAACCGCGCGGCGGCCAATTCAAGGATTGGTTCCACGCCATTTCCTTCTCGCCCGACGGCACGCGCCTCGCGGCCGCCGACATGGCGGGTTTCGTGCACATCTGGCAATTCGGAGGTTGACGCGAATGCCGTGCGGCTCGCACCGCGCGGGGTGGGCTGCTTGCCCTTGAGATGGCTTGAACAGAGCCTTCGCGCCTGCTCGCCGTCAATCCTGGTCGAGGAAATCCGCGATCCGTTCGCGGATGTTGTTTCCCAGCCGCTCCATCGTATCGGTGGCATTGCTGGTTTCCTGTTGGACGCTTGCCGAGCTGCCTTGCCCACCCGCACTCGGGGTGGAGGTGAGTTCGTGCAATCGTTGTTTGCAGATCTCCAACTCCTGGAGATCCCGCTCGCATTCATCCAGCAGTTGGACGACCAGATTGAGGGTGGCCAGATCTGTCGTCTGCCGCAGCAGATTCCGCAGATCGATCAGCAGTCTCACGCTCTCGCTGTCGTGCCTGACGCGGCTGAGTGCCGACATGAAACGCAGGAGGCGCTCTTGTAGGAGTGTCAGCATCTCGCTTGCAGCTTCAGATGTCGGCAGGAGAGGCGGGGTCGAATTGACCGGTGGCGCAGAAGCGCCCATGCCACAGAAAGCCAGCAGCCTGCCCATCAGAGTATCCGATGAACTCGGTGCAGTAGATGGTTCGGAGATTCCATATTCGATGTCCATACATTCTTCAGCCACGGGCCGTGAAGCCATGCGCGCAACAGGCCTGCGCGCAACAGGCGTGCACGGAACAGCCATGCGCGCAACAGGCATGCACGCATGAGGCATGAGCGAATGATACATGTCCGATGAATCCATGGCCGGTTGAATCAACCGTTGCTTAGCAACGGCAACCTTCTCCGCTTCATCCCAAGCCATGAAAGCGGTGAGGGTGCAAAGCAGATTGGCCTCCTTGGAAAGAGTGATGGCCGCTGTTTTGTCGTCTTTCGCCACGAGGGTGACGAGCCGCTCTTTGCACCAACGCAGACGGGGCCCGCTTTCCTGCACCGGCATGAGATTGAACTCCAGACTGACATCGGCGTTGTGATGATCGCGGGCCAGCATCTTGAGGGTATTTGACTTCGATGCGTTCTTTGCGCGGATGCTCACGAGGTGGATTTGCCCGGCATACAGATTGGGGATGGCTCCGGCGGCGAGTTCCCAATCCTCGGACACCTGAAGATTCACAAGAACGGGTTGGCGCAGCGTACGCCCCAACCGGGTGACCACTCGAGCAACATCTTCGCTCGGCTGCAACGCGAGGAAGGTACCGCCCTGCTGGCGGACGAGGTCGAGTAGGAGGGAATCGTTTAGCGTGGCGCCAATGCCAAAGCAGTGCATCGGCAAGGTCGGGTGTTTGCGCATGAGGTCAACAATCTCCTGCTCGTTCCCGATCTGCGCGTCTGTGATGAGGACCAGAGCGGCGGGGCGACCTTTGGAAAATCGTTCCACCTTTTCCAGTACGTGACGCAGCGCCGGTTCCATATTCGTGCCACCAGCCACGCCCATCGAGACAATTTTCCGGAAACGACGGTCCGCCATCAAAGACGCGGCCGGAATGGGTTTGGTGTCGAAGTCTTGAAACGAGGATTCGAAGAATGTCACAGCCACGCGATCTTTCGGGCTGATCGCCCCGATGCATCCATGCAAAGCTTCGATGGCCTTCTCCCAATTCCCGCCCCCCATGCTGCCGGAGCGATCCACGAGGAAATAAAAATCCTGCGGCACGGCGTCGGTGGCTTCTGCGCTGGCCGGGGCGCGGAGTTCCAGCATCGCATAGTCATGGCCGTTGTTTTGGGAAGTCCAACCGCGCAACGAGGCTTGGGCAGCGTCTCTTTCTTTCCAGCGGAGAGCCAGATCGCGGTCCGGAGCATTGCCACCTTGGGCGAGGGCAAGGTGCAGTAGGTCGGCCTTCCTCGTGGCGGTCAGTTTGTGCGAAGGAGAAGTGACGTCGCCGTCGAGGAATCCTGCTTCCACACATCCATCGAGTTCGATGAAGGCCGCATCGGGATGTTGCCCATCAATACGCGGGGGAGTGATGCGAGACGCATCGGGAACCTGATCGGTGTCGTCAACCACGCCCGAGCCTCGGTTGGAACGCAGCAAGGCATTACCAGGAATGTAACGGATGCCCGGGCAGAGTGGCAGATCGAGCGACACATGGCCGGCCAACCGCCGGAGCGGTTGCAGATAGGCCAGCTTCACCTCCACCACATCCTGCGGTTGCAGGTTGCCCAAGCTCAACGTGAAGAGATTATCCCGCTCCGATTCGACCAAGGCCGTGCGGAATCCCTCGGCTTTCTTTTGCTCGACGATTTTCTTGGCGGCTTCGCGCTCCTCAATGCGGGCGCAAATCACGCGGCCATTGATGGTGGCTTCGCACCGATACACCGCGCCATCGGCGGGCAATGGGAACAGGTATTCGCAATCGATCGGTTTGGAATTCTCCTGACAGTAAACCTGAACCATCTCCACCTCGGCCATTCCGCCCCGAGCGACAAAGTGGTAGCGAACGGATTTCAGTGGTAACACGGTGCGCGGGAGTTTCAGTGCGGCATCAAGGACGGGCATCAGCCCGAAACGGCTCTGTTGTTGTGTCGTGATTTGCATCATAAGAATCCTTTCAGTTGCGTTTGGTTTCGGAATTGCCGGGCCACCCAGCTTCGGCGAGCGTTGTCTGCAATCGGCGGATCAGGTGCGGCGGCAAGGGACGGCCTTGTCGCGATACAATCATCAAATCATCGGTGAGCGGAACAACGCCCCAATGCTCGGTGGGAGCCACCGCTTCAAACGGGGCGGCCACCAGCTTCAATTGCCGCCCGGCCTTGCGGGCAAACTCGCGCAGTTCAGCCTCGCTCTTCCCATAAAGCTGCTCGTGAATGCGGCGTAGCGGAAACCCTTGAGCTTGGTGGATACGGATGGCGAGCAGTTGGAGGCGGTGCTTCTCAGTAAACGCGCGCAGATAGCTGCCCGGCGCGGCATCCAGCAGACCGAGCGTGCGATAATACCGGATGGTGCGTTCCGACAAGGCTTCCGCGACCTGCCCGTTGGCGGGCTGGATGCCGTGGGATTCGCACCAGTCCTGAACATTCTTCGCCAGCGCTTCCAGTGAGTATTCGGTCTTCACTGGAACAGGGTACTTTCTAACAGTGTTACTGTCAACATGGAGAGTTGCGGAAAATGTTGATTGCAGAAAACAAAGTGCGGAAATCTTCGCCATTTTGTTGGGTTGACTCCTTTCCACGTGGTCTGTGGTTGTGTCAGCCGACGGATTAACCAATACTGCGCACTGATTCAGTGCCGTAACGTGTGCCCCAATTACTGATGAAGCCATTCGGGAAAAGCGTTCGTTGCCGGTTTGTCCGCGCAATTGCTGCTGCTGCGTTGATCACTGTGATGGATTCATTCGCAGCACCGGCACTGGATGCGCCGTCCACCGGGTTCATCAAGGAGCATTGCCTGCGCTGTCACGGGCCAGAGAAGACGAAGGGCGATTTGCGGCTCGACCAGTTGGACACGGATTTTTCCAAGCCCAGCACGTTCGAGCGGTGGCGCGAGGTTGTGGCGCGCGTGCAATCGGGCGAGATGCCGCCGAAGAAGGAGGCGCGTCCGCAGCCGGCGCAGGTGCAGACGTTCGTGCGGCAGTTGACCGCGCGGTTGGACGATGCGGCGTTGAAGCATCGCCCCGAGGGTCGCGTGGTTTTGCGGCGGCTCAACCGTGTGGAATACGAAAACACGGTGCACGACCTCTTCGCGGTGAACGTGGCGGTGAAGGAGATGTTGCCGGAAGACGCCATCGCGCAGGGCTTCGATAACGTCGGCGCGGCGCTGAACATTTCGCCCGTGCTGATGGAGCGCTATCTCGAAGCGGCAGACGCGGTCATCACGGCGGCGCTGTTGCCCGTGCAC
>CANMZY010000173.1:0-7059 GCA_947502425.1 Verrucomicrobiales bacterium | reverse complement strand
GATCGGATGGACAGCGGTAGGTGGAGAAAAAGTTGGTTCCCTCGGCCCGCCCTTCGTAGCGATAAACCCCGCCCGCATACCAGCCGAGATCGGCCGAACCCGCGAACTTGAAAGCACCCGCGGTTTCCTGCGCGTCCAGGCGGGCCGTGTAGCCAAAGGTGAGCATCCTTCCGTAGTTCGCATAATAGCGGGCGAGGTAATGACCGCCGGGCTGTTTGCTGATGAGGCAGCGCAGCCGGTCATTATGGCCGTTACTGTCACTTTTCCATGTCCCCTCCCAGCGGCCTTCGAGGCTGCCGGCAGGATGAGGGTGTTTGGAGGCCATCTTCCACTCGTAGTTGAAAGTCGAGCAGCCGCCGGCCAGCAACGGCAGCGTCAACAGCCCGACCAAGGCGTGCGAAGAAAAATAATTTATTAAACGGGCAAACACAGACGGCTGAATTTGGGCGGCAAACCGCGCCAAGTCAACGCGGGGAATGGCGGGAGTGGCGGGGCTCGAACCCGTAACCTCTGCCGTGACAGGGCAGCGCTCTAACCAATTGAGCTACACCCCCGCGAAGGAGGGGACTCAAAGTAGGTAAACCGTTTCCTCAAGTCAACGGGGAATTGGAATTTGTCGGGTCTCAGGTTGCATCTCCGTAGCCGCCACCCTGGCTGGATGGGTGTGTCCGTTCTCCCTCCCGCTGCCGGCGGCTCCGCTCCGCCCGGCTTTTTCCCCTTTCAGGCGCCGCCGGTTTGTGGTGCATTCTTGCGCCATGCAATCCCACGAACTGCTTCGCGAGGTGTTTCAAAAAGTCAGCGTCAAACAGATCGCCGCCGATCTTGGCCTCTCCGTGTCGCTCATCTACAAATGGGCCGAGCCGCCCGAAGACGACGCCGGCAGCGGCTCGACCAATCCGCTCGACCGCATCGCCGCGCTCCAGCAAAGCACCAAAGACCCACGCCTCACCCAGTGGCTTTGCGAGCAGGCCGGCGGTTTCTTTATACACAATCCCCGGACGCACCGTGCCCATCCTGATTTTCTCATTCCGGCCACGAATGAAATCGTGCAGGAATTCGCCGATCTGCTGGCGGTCATCGCCAGCGCGGCGGCCGACAGCCACATCAGCGCGAAAGAGGCGAAGACCATCCGCGCGCGCTGGGAGGAATTGAAGTCGGTGACGGAAACATTTGTGGCCTGCTGCGAAAACGGAAATTTCACGCCCTTGAAATCCACCCTGGGAGCGTCAGAAAAAAAACAGTCGCCTGCATCGACAATCCATCAGGGCGGGGACACGCGGAAGCGTGAACTCAATCGACAGCTCACGGCACCAGCGCCAGATAGATCGCTCCGCAAATCACTGCGCTCACGACCAGGGCGGCGATCCCCCACGCCCGCCATTTCGGCACGAGCAGCCAGAGGGTGATGCCGGTGGCGGAACTGAAGAAGATGAGCAGACAGGTGATGTCCATGAGCAGACGCCAGCCGGGACCGGCGTTGGTGCCGCGATGCAGGTCACCGAGCCGCGCCATCAATCCGAAGATTTCGCGATGAATCTCGGCCTGACCGCTGGTGCGGTTGATGGTGGCGTCGGTGCGATGGCCCGGCGCCTTGAAGACGAGCTGCAATTGATCGCCCTGCACATCAAAGGAGGCGAGCGTGCCGCCGGCGCGGAATTCGGCGCGCAGTTTTTCCACCACCGCCAGCTTGTCCGGCTCGCGCAACATCGCGAGAGGAAAGGTCCCTTGCAAATCTTCCTGGTGGGAGATGTCCAGGTCGAACCATTTGTCATGGTTCAGCACGAAGCCGGTGATGGTGAAAAATAGGACGGTGATGAGGCCGAGCAATGAAAGATAAATGTGGAAGGTGCGGGACCACTTCTTGAACGCCAGCCGCAGGTGATGCCAGGTCATGGCTGGGCGGGCGGCGGCGGGCCGTAGGTGATCTGCGCCTTGGCGTATTCGCGGCCATTGGACAGTTCGGCCTGGGCCGGCTTCGGGCCGCAATCGATTTTGGCGAACTTGTGATCGTGTCCGCCGTGTTCGCGAGCGACTTCGAGGTTCACGGTGTAGGTCCCGGGCGGCAGCGGCTTGCCCGCGTCGTCAAGTCCGTCCCATACCACGGAATGATGCCCGCGCGAGCGCGTCGCGCGGGTGACGGCCTTCAACAACGTGGAATCTTTCTGACCAATTTTCCACCAGGCGGGCATGTCCTTGTAATATTTGGGCTTGTTCGCCCAAAAGGTGACGGTGCGAACCGGCTTGCCCGCGTCGTCTTGAATCCACACGGCGACATAGGGCCGCTTGCCGCCCTGCGGCAGGGAAAGGGTGAAGTCGAGCCGCACTTGAAAACCTTTCGGCCAAAGGCTGCCGGCGGCAGGCTTGGCCTGATCTTTCGCCGGAACTTCCAGCGCCGCAAAACCGCCACTGCGAAACTCACTGCCATTCGCGGCCACAATCAAGCATTCCGCGCCGGTCGTTTCGCGCACCAGCCGCAGACCTTCTTCGGGCTGCAGCACGCAGAGGGTGGTGGCGAGGGCGTTGGCCGTCGCGTTGTCGGCGGCGACTACCGTGGCACTGGCCGCCCCCGTCGCGGGCCAACCGGTGCGCGGATCAAGAATGTGCGAGTAATGTTTCCCACCGATGTCATAGCCACGCTCGTAAGCGGCGCTAGTGGAAATGGCGCGGTCGCCCAAGGAAACTTGCGCGAGCGGCGGCGCGTTGTCCTCGAAACGCGCGGGGTTGGCGACGCCGATGCGCCACTTCCCGTCGGGCGCATCGCTCCCCCCCAGGTTTGGATGTCGCCGCCAATGTTGAGCAGCAGACCGGTGGCTTCGGGAACTGCGGCCCGGGCGGCGGCCAGCGCCCGGCCGATGATGTAGCCCTTGCCCAGCGAATCGACGTTGAGCGGAGCGGAGCCGTGACGGGTGACCGTTTATTTGGCGGAATTCAGCTCCCAGCCGGGTTGCGCGAGACTTTGCACGATGGGCGCGAGGGAAGTTTTTTCCGGCAGCACTCCCGCGCTCTCTGCCACGCGCCACGCGCCGATCAGCTCGCCGAGGTGTCCGTTGTAGGCGCCGGCGGAGCGCGTGTTCCACCGCTCATAGGCCGCGAGGACTTCGCGCAATTCGTCGGAGCAGCTAACCGGGCCGGTGGCCGTGTTGAGCCGGCTGATCTCGCTCACCGTGTCACGGGTGCTGAGAATGCGGCGCATCCTCTCGATCTCGGCCAGCACGGCGCGCTCGCTTCGCTCCGCCGCAGCCGCGTCGGGCGCGCAGACATTCAGCTGCAGCGAGGTGCCGAGCACGTCCTCGTGGTCAAAGGAAAATTCCGTGGTGGCTTTCGCCCCGCGCGTGCCGGGCACAAGA
The DNA here is from genome assembly GCA_947502425.1 of Verrucomicrobiales bacterium. Taxonomy (GTDB): domain Bacteria; phylum Verrucomicrobiota; class Verrucomicrobiia; order Limisphaerales; family SIBH01; genus SIBH01. The sequence goes on along the minus strand of CANMZY010000173.1, from coordinate 3,712 downwards.
AAGCAGACAAGCGTCAGGACCGAGAAAGTCGTGACAATTTGTCTTGGGAGCATGGAAGAACCTTCGGAACAAGATGGTGGCCAAGTCAAGCACACACACTGCCGGGGAATGGCCGGATTGGCATGGAGCGCGGCGGCGTGGAAGCCCCCCTTCCCCGCTTCAAATCTTCTCGCTGCTCAACACCACCTTCAACACCGCCGACTTGCCGGGCGGCAGGACGATCTTGTTCTTCGACACGTTGCCCGATTCCACGCAGACCATCTGCTGATACTCCTCGTTGCCGAAATCGGGCATCTGCTGGGCCTTGGCGATCCACGGATTCCAAACCACCGTCGAGGCCGAGCCGCTTTTTTCCACGCGAATTTTTCGTTTCAGCGCCGAATCGAGAATTTCCACCGCCGCCGTCGTGTCGAGATAGACGCGGTCCACTTCGGAACTGATCTGGATGGCGTCCGCCGCCTCGGTCTTGGAGGCGAAATTTTCCACCTTGTCGAGATAGGCCGCGCCCTTGAGTCCCGTGATGGAAACGGTGCGGACATCACCGACGTGGAAGTAGGTGTGCAGGCAGTTTTCAAAACTGAACGGCTGCCCCGCCGAGATGTTGGTGATGATCAGCTCCAGGGTCAGGCGGTCGGTGACAGTGACAACGTAGTTGGCGGTGAAAGCCGGCCAGGTGGCGCTCTCGGGGGTCTCCGGCAGACGGAAGCGCAGGGTCACCCCGCCCTCCGGCACGGCGCTGGTCTCGTGCAATTCCCAGTCCGACACCCGTGCGAACCCGTGCGCCGCCTCGCCCTCCCGCGCGCCGAACCACGGAAATATCACCGGCACCCCGCCGCGAATCCCCTGCCCCGCCTCGAAGCGGCTGAACTGGCTGGTGAACAGCAGCGGCGGCTCGCCGCGCTTTTGAAACTCGGTGACGTGCGCGCCGTGCAAATAAATTTCCGCCGTGCCCCAGTCGGTCCGGACCTCGATCTTCGGCATCTCGCCGTTGCCCTCGAGCACGGTGACGCGGCCGGGAATCTCGAATTTTTTCAACTGTTCGGGAATGTCCGTGGTGGCCATAGAGATTTGTTTCATCCGGATCGTAATAAGCCCAAGCCGCGCCGACCATGGCAATTTTCAGATGCTCACGGGGTAGGTGCATCTTGACTCCATTAGCCGATGGCAGGTGCCGGTTGAAACTGACGCTGCGCTGAACCTGGGAGCGCCGGCATCTCTGCCGGCGCTCCCATTGAGTTGGTCACCCACGGTGGCCAAGAGGCCCGGCGGCGGTTCTTAGAATTTCAGCACCGTGAAAGGGGCGTCGAACCAGAGGCCGTTGAAATCAAATTGCAGGCCGGGCGGATCGAACTCGCCGACGCGCAGACGAAAACGCGCGAACTGCTCAACGCCGAGCTGGCGAAGCTCAACTGACGAGACCCCGGTTCCAACACGAAGGCCGCCAGCGATGGCGGCCTTTTTTCATGACTGCTTCACCGCTTGCCCGCACTGATGGCCCCATACCATCTTCCGGCCATGAACCGATCGGCAAAGAAGACCGAAGTCAGGAAGACTCCAGGCACGCTCGCGGTGGAAAAACATCGCCCCGCGCTGAACAAGCTCAGCGCCGCCGGACGTCAACTCCTGCGCCAGCGTGCCGCCGTCCTGCTTTACGGCCATGAAGCCCTCACGCCTGGCCGTTGACACCAACGTATTGCTGGACCATCGCGGACGGCGTGGACGACGTCCTTGACGCGGCAATGGTGATCACAGACCGGTTGCCTGACACAGAGCAGTTGGTGACGCCGAGCACCTTGGAAGAAATCGCCTTCCTCGCCGATTCCGGCAAGACCGGCCAAGTTCGCAAATCCGCCCGACTGGCCATGCAGCTTCTCCGCGAAAAAGACCGCTTCCGCCCCATGCTGAAAATCTCTTTTGCCGAAGAACAGGTTGCGGGGCTGGCTGAAGAATTCCGCCGTCGCCGCCTGCTGCCAGAGTCGGAAGTTCACGATTCGCTGATTCTCGCCGAAGTCGTGCTGCTCGATTGCACCATGCTCCTGACGAGTGACGAACATCTGCGCGCCATTGACCACCAACAGTTGACCTGGTTGTTGCATGACCACGATCTGACTGCGCCAGTCATCGCCACCCCGCGCGACATTGCCCGCAAATTTTTCCGTTGAATCGCGCGCCGGCCCCGCGGAATCGCCCGCTTAAAGCAGGGCCGCCTTGCGCCGGTAGCCGGCCTGATGCAGCGGCTTCTCGGAAGGATACTGGGCGATCATTTCGGACAGTTTCTGCAGCACCCAGGGTTGGAGGGGCCCGGCGCCGTTCTTAGTGAAGACCACGCCGTCCGCCACGTACACGCACATATGCTGGGCAAACCTCTCTTCATCCTGAAGCATGATCAGATCACCGAACACCCAGCCCCCCCACACGCGGTCATACTCGGTGGCGAGCACTTTTCGGGTGTGGTCAGGATCAAAGAAGCGATGGTCCGGTTCCTTGTTGAAGAAGTTCATGGCGGTCCAGAAGCAGTCCGGGGCTTTGGGCGTCCTGTCCAGCGCCGGATCGGGATAGGTGTGCAGGCGCAGGCGCGGAAACGGCGGCAGGAAATAGGCGACGCTGATGGACGCGCCGCCCGGGACGTGGGACATGGATTTGAGCATTGTCCGGATGGCCTGGCCGCGCCCGGCCCGGCCCCAATACTTCGCCAAGGCGCTGATGTCCGAGGCCGACGAGATGCGGAGTTTCATGAGAAATGTCTTGGTCTGCGACAACAGTTCGGCCGAGGGCTTGAGTTCCGCCGGCGGCAGGAGGTGTTCGAGCAACTGGCTGTCGGCAAAACAGGTGGCCTCGCCTTCCGGGTAGGTCAGTTTCTGGATCAGTTGGATGGAGGCCGGCGACAGCTTGCTCAACGCTAGGCGTTCCTCCAGATGGCCGCCGTGAAAACGAAACGGATGGCGCTGGTAATGGTTGGCGTCGCTGCCCGCCAGCACCGAATAAATCTTCCGCCGCGCGGCCGTGCTCATGTCCCGCACCACCTCCGGCGGCGGGACAAGAAAAAAGCCCCCCGGCCGCGCGGCACCGCGGGCCGGCTCCAGCAGCAGGGCCTGCTGCGATCCGGTCAAATCACAGGAACCAATCAGCGCGGCCAGTTGTTCCCGCGAATGGTCTTTGAAGAACCATCGAATCTCCCGCAGCGGCGGCGGCGTGACGGGAAATGACTCGTCCGGCCGGTCCAGCATCACCTCCGTATACTCCAACTGCCCCCACCGCCCGGGGGGATTCACTGGCGGGCCGGCTGCGGCCCGCGGGGCGTCGGACTGGCCGCCGGTCTTGACCCAGCCACCGCCGCCGAGCGCGAAGACCAGGAGCTGCGCCAAGATCGTCACCCCCACGCCCAGCACAAAAATGTTCAGGCAACGGAAACGGGGGCGGGGCGGAATCTCCGGCCCGTTCACAGGCTTCTTCGCGGTAATAAATTTTTTCGGCACTTTCATCATTGGAGCAACAACCCACCCCAGAATCGTGCCGTCAAAGACGAAGGCTCCGGGCGAAAGGTGGCGGGATCATTTTCCCAGCCGGAGAGACTAAACCCAAACTCGGAAACAGTAAATAATTTAACCGGGGATGGACGTGGTGGGGAGCGCACGCAGGCCGCAGGCGCTCTCCATTCCTGGCCCGCCCCGTCCACTTCCGGAATTTTATTTGTGCTTTTTTCTGGCCGGGC
>CANMZY010000172.1:0-7074 GCA_947502425.1 Verrucomicrobiales bacterium | reverse complement strand
TGGTGTGATGCCTTCGAGCGTCTCGTGTCGAGTGCCTGAGCCAGTCCAACGAGAGACCATTGACCGGAAAGCCGGATGCGGGAGAACCGCCTGTCCGGTTTGGGAGGGAGGGGGAGCGTTCAAACCGTTCCTCTTACCCTCATCGGGGCTACGGTTGGTGGACGCTATTCAGCCTGCGATGTGCTTCATTGGATGTTGAGAGTTGAATGTTTGATGTTCCCCATTCGATGAACCGCCCGCGTCTGTCCATCATCCGCCGAGGTCCATCTGAACCCGCTTGGCGGCGCTCCCAGGGACTGACTCGCTGCTGAAAATCCGGGCAATTATTGTTCGACTCGGCGCGCCCGTTATGAGAGGGTCACGCCCATCAGCAATGCACCCAACGGCTGAATCCCAGTTTCGTGTTGTCCGTCCGCGCTTTTCGGGAGCGTGGCTGGTGGTTCTGGCATTGTTGCTGGCGGCGGGGCGCGGCGGGGCGGAGGAGAAGTTTTTTCCCAATCTGGTGATCTTGCCTCCAGCTCCGGCCAAGGTCGGCGCGTCGGTCAGTTTCAAGATCGAGGATCCGGACAGCACGCCGGGGTTGAAGTTTTCCTGGGATTTCGGCGACGGGGGGCCGGCGACGTTGTTTGAGTCTGATTACACGGCCACGCACGCTTATCGCAAGCCGGGGCATTATATGGTGAAGGTCATGGTGTCGGATGGCGTGCGGCGCACGGCGCGGACGCGGGTGCAGACGGTTTTCCATCCGACCACGGCGCGGCCGCCGACCACGGCCAGCCCGATCGTGTTCGACGAGGGGCGGAACCGGGTGTGGGTGGTGAACCCGGACAGCGACACGGTGACGGCAATCGACGCGAAGGGGTTGAGCAAGCTTTTTGAGAAGCCGGCGGGCGTCCGGCCGACGACGCTGGCGCTGGCGCCGGATGGATCGGTGTGGGTGGCGAATCAGGACGAGGCCACGGTCTGGGTGCTCGACGGGGAGGAGGGGTCGCTGTTGCAGATGATCAAGCTGCCGCGCGCGTCGCGTCCGCATGGGGTGGTCTTCAGCCCGGACGGCGGCGCGGCATATGTGTCGCTGCAAGGGACAGGGCAGTTGCTCAAACTGGACCCGATCGGGCGGGTGGTGCTGGACTCAGTGGACGTGGGGCCGACGCCGCGCGGGCTGGCGGTGACGGCGGACTCGGCCAAGGTGCTGGTGACGGGGTTCATTTCGGCGGGGGACGCGGGGCGGGTGACGGAGGTGGAGACGGCGGGGTTCACGGTCGCGCACAAGATCAATCTGCCGGCGGACACGGACACGGACGCGCCGACGGGGACGCGCGGGGTGCCGAATTACGCGGCGTCGATCAGCATTTCGCCGGATGGCCGCCGGGCCTGGGTGCCGACGGTGAAGGCGAACACGCTGCGGGGGATTGCGCGGGACGGGCGTCCGCTGACGTTTGAGACGACGGTGCGGACGATGGTGTCGCAGATCAGCCTGCAACGGGGCGAGGAGGAATTGCGCGGGCGGGTGGATTTGAACAACAAGGACACGGCGATGGCGGCGGGGTTCAGCGCGCTGGGGGACTATGTGTTCGTGGCGGTGCAGGGGAATAATTGCGTGGTGGTGCTGGACGCTTTTGGCGGCGGGCCGGTGGCGGAGCTGGACACGGCCGGGGCCGCGCCGCAGGGGCTGGTCTTGAACGCGGAGGGGACGCGGCTCTTCACGCAGAATTTCCTGTCGCGCTCCGTGGCGGTGCATGACGTGACGGAGATCGGCGCGGGCGGGGAGGGGCCGGTGAAGCCGTTGAAAGTGATCGGGACGGTTAGCCGGGAAAAGCTCGCGGCCAAGGTGCTGAAGGGAAAGAAAATTTTTTACAACGCGAGCGACCCGCGCATGAGCCGGGACGGGTATCTGAGCTGCGCCAGTTGCCATCAGGACGGCGAGCAGGACGGGCGGGTCTGGGATTTCACGGACCGGGGCGAGGGGCTGCGGAACACGAGCACGCTGCTGGGCCGGCGCGGGGCGGGGCAGGGGCGGCTGCACTGGACGGGCAACTTTGACGAGGTGCAGGATTTCGAGGGGGACATCCGCAATTCTTTCGGCGGGCGCGGCTTCATGCCGGATAACAAGTTTTTCACCGGCACGCGCAGCCAGCCGCTGGGCGAGCAGAAGGCCGGCTTGAACGCGGAGCTGGACGCGTTGAGCGCGTTCGTCGATTCGCTCGCGAAGGTCAACCCCAGCCCCTTCCGCCAGCCCGACGGTTCGCTGACCGCCAGCGCGAAGGCCGGCAAGAAGGTTTTCGCGCGGCTCAACTGCGCCACCTGCCATTCCGGCAATGATTTCTCGGACAGCGCGCTGGGCGTGGTGCATGACATCGACACCATCCGCCCGCATTCCGGCAAGCGGCTCGGCCAGACCATCACCGGCCTGGACACGCCCACGTTGAAGGGTCTTTGGCAGACGGCGCCGTATCTGCACGACGGCTCGGCGGCCACGCTCCTGGAGGTCATCACCACGAAAAATCTGAACGACATGCACGGGAAAACCTCCGAGCTTTCCCCCACGGAACTGCGGGAGCTTGTCGATTACCTGCTGCAGATCGACGAGTCGGAAACGCTCGAGACAGCCGGGCGTTGAAATGAACACGCCCCGCGCCCGCGGCGTCACATTCCCGAAATCCGCTTGTGCTCCTTCACCGGGCCGGGCTACAAACTCCGAAACATTATGCTAAAAAACTGCCGTCCCGCCGCCGCCCTTCTCACCATCCTCGCTGTCACCGCCGTCAGCAGCCCCGCCGCCGACCCCGCGCCGCTCAAGGCGCTGTTGATCACCGGCGGCTGCTGCCATGATTACGCCAAACAGAAGGACGCCCTGAAAAAAGGCCTCGAAGCCCGCGCCAACGTGGTGGTGGATCAGATTCACGTCGCCGACAGCAGCACCAAGCCGGCGCTGCCCATTTACGGCAACCCGGATTACGCGAAGGGCTACGACATCGTGATCCACGATGAATGTGCGGCGGACATCAAGGACAAGGCGGTGATCGAAGGCGTGCTCAAGCCGCATCGCGACGGCATTCCCGGCGTGAACCTGCATTGCGCGATGCACTCCTACCGCTCGGGCAATTACGGCGCGCCCGTCAAGCCCGGTGCCGACAACGCCATCTGGTTCGAATACCTCGGCCTGCAGTCCACCGGCCACGGCCCGCAGGTGCCCGTCGCGATCACCTTCGTGGATCAGACCAGCCCGATTACGAAGGGGTTGGAGAACTGGACCACGATCAACGAGGAGCTTTACAACAACATCCAAGTCCTCCCGACGGCCACCCCGCTCGCGCGCGGCAAGCAGGTCTTCAAACAGGTGAAGAAGGACGCCGAGGGCAAGGAAGTTGTCACCGAGCGGTCCACCGAAACCGTCGTCATCTGGAACAATCTCTACGGCAAGACCCGCGTCTTCAGCACCACCGTCGGGCACAACACCAAGACTGTGGAAGACGCCCGCTACCTCGACCTCGTCACGCGCGGCCTCCTCTGGGCGTGCGACAAGCTCGACGACAGCGGTAAGCCCAAGGCCGGCTACGGCCCAAAAAACTGACGGAGCGTGGATCATCGGTCCGCTTATGAAGATCCATTTAGCACTCGCGGTTGTTTCCCTGTTCGCCTCCTTCCGCGCCTTGACCGCGGCAGAAACCAAGCCGCTCCGCGCGCTCCTGGTCTGCGGCGGTTGCTGCCACGATTACGAAAAACAGAAGCGCATCCTCTCCGAAGGCATCAGCCAGCGCGCCAATGTCCAGTGGACGATTGTGCACGAGGGCGGCGACGCGCGGGACTACAAGGTCAGCATCTACACCAACGCCGGTTGGGCCAAAGGCTATGACGTGGTGCTGCACAACGAATGTTTTGGCGCGGTGACGAACGTGGCCTTCGTCGAGGGCATCGCCAAACCGCATTTCGAGGGCGTGCCGGCGGTGATGTTGCACTGCTCCACCCACAGCTACCGCGTGGCCAAGACGGACGAATGGCGCAAGCTGATCGGCCAGACCTCGATGAGCCACGAGCGGAACCGCGACCTGGAGGTGAAAGTCATCAAGGCGGAGCATCCGGTGATGAAAGGATTCCCCGCGACCTGGCGCGATCCCAAGGACGAACTCTACAAGAACGAAAATATCTGGCCCAACACCATTCCGCTGGCGCAGGCCTACGGCGAGGACACCAAGAAAGACCACATGGTCATCTGGGTGAACACCTATGGCGCGGGCAAAGTTTTCGGCACCACCCTCGGCCACGGCAACGCCACCATGCAGGACCCGGTCTATCTCGATCTCGTGACGCGCGGCCTGCTCTGGACCTGCGACAAGCTCGACGCCAACGGCCAGCCCAAGCCCGGCTACGCCGCGCCCGCGAAGTAATTCCGTACCGGAACGTGGACTTCCGTTCGGTATTTAAGGGTGGGGTGCGTCACTCCGTGCGCGCCGTCGGGCGGTTCAGACGATCCGAATATAACACCACACCCGCGGCGAGCAGAGGACTGCCCCCCTACCTCTGCGTTCCACCTCGGCGAGATTTGTTGCTCGTATTCCCACCGGCCACCTCGGAGCAATCTTGACCGAAATCTTCGTAACGAAGATTTCGTCGCTAAAATTGATGAAAATTGCAGATTGATACTGCTTTGGCACTTCTTCTCGCTGCCACCTCTTTCGATTATTGGCGTGCTTTTCCCGTTGCGACCTCGCTAGATATTCCTCGTGATACACGCGCCAGCCCAAGCCCGCCACGCGGCCCTCGCCGAAGAAATCCGCCGCCACGATCACGCCTATTACGTCGAGGCACGTCCGAAGGTCAGTGATTTTGAGTATGACCGGATTTACCAAGAATTGCTCAATTTGGAGAAACAGTTCCCTGAACTCGTCACGCCCAGTTCCCCCACACAGCGTGTCGGTGGCGCGCCCACCGAAGGCTTCGCCCGCGTGCAACATCTTCAGCCGATGCTCTCGCTGGAAAAAATCGAGGCCGCCGAGCTTCCCACCAAAGCGGATGAACCAGATCGTGATCGGCGCAACCGCCTGCAGGATGAAAACACCCTTTCGAAATTACTCTCCTTTGACGCGACCATCCGTAAACAACTTGGCCGCGACCGCGTGGAATACGTGATGGAGCCGAAGGTGGACGGCGTTTCCCTGAGCGTCCACTACCGCGATGGAAAACTCGCGCTAGCCGTCACGCGCGGCGACGGCCAGATGGGCGATGACATCACGGCTAATCTCCGCACAGTGCGCGCTGTTCCGCTAGAACTGCATTTGAAGAATCCGCCAGCGTTGTTGGAAGTGCGTGGTGAGGCTTACATCGCCACGAAAGATTTCGAAGCCGTGAACGCGAAGCTCGCGGCAGCTGGGGAGAAAACTTTTCCCAATGCCCGCAACGCAACCGCTGGTGCGCTCAAGCAACTCGACCCGAAGCTCGTGGCGCAGCGGCCCATCAGCGCGGTGTTCTACGCGGTCGGCGCGTGTGAGGGAATTGAGTTCACGACGCACGACGAGATGCTCAAGGCACTCGCGCGGTTCGGTCTCCCCACGCAGAAGCACTGGGTCTGCGACGGCATCGAGGAAGTGCTCGGCATTTACCGTAAGAAAGTTGTTTGCGGCTACGACGAGGCGCGCGACCTGCGCCGCCAGCTGCCGTACGAGATCGATGGCGTTGTGCTCAAGCTCAACCGCCTTGCCGATGCGCAGCGCATCCCGTCCAAGACGCGTGCCCCCGGCCACGCCGTTGTCCACAAGCCCATTCCGTGGATCACGCCCGCCGAAACTTTGCTCAAGGACATCACCGTGCAGGTTGGGCGCACCGGCGTGCTCACGCCCGTGGCCGAGTTGGAACCCGTCTTCGTGCAAGGCTCCACGGTCTCCCGCGCCACGCTGCACAACGAAGACGAAATTCGCCGCAAGGACATCCGCATCGGCGACACCGTAGTCATCCGCAAGGCCGGCATGGTCATTCCTGAAGTGCTCGAAGTGGTCATGAGCAAGCGACCACCGGGTGCCAAGGAATTTGATTTTATCACCCACATCGGCGGCAAGTGCCCGGCTTGCGGTGGGCCGGTGGCGAGGGAAATACTTGGAGCGGGCAAGAATGAGGTGGCGTGGCGGTGCCAGAATATTGCGGGTTGTCCCGCGCAGAAGACGCGCCGTGTGGAATACTTCGCCCAGCGCAAGGCCTTGGACATCGAATCGCTCGGCGGCATCGTTGCGGAAAAACTGGTCGAGCGCGGACTGGTGGATGAACCGCTCGATCTTTTCAACATCACCAAGGAGCAACTCGGCAAGCTGAACCTCGGCACGGACGATGAGCCACGCGTCTTCGGCGAGAAGAACGCGACAAAGGTCATCGAGGCATTGGAGCGCTCCAAGCAGGCTCCACTGCACCGCTGGATTCATGCGCTGGCAATTCCGGAAATCGGCGAGCAGACGGCGCTTGATCTCGCTGGTTTTTTCACAGACCTAGAGGCTCTTGCCACATCCAGTCTGCTGAAGGACACCGATCAACTGGGAGACTTACGGAGAATGTTTGAGAAAAACAAAGTAGGCGGGAACGAGAAAGGTCTTCCGGAAGTTGAGAAAGCTAGACGCAAAGAACGCCAAGAAGAAGCAAAGCGGCTCGGAAACCCAATCGGGAAGCGTTTGATTGACTCCGGTTTCGCTCGATCTGACGCACAAGACTGGCAGGCCAAGACATTGATCGGCCCGGTCGCAGCCAAGGCGATTTGTAACTGGATCGACAGCGAACACGGACAGAAAGCGTTGAAACGATTGCTGCAACTGGGAATCTCACCTCAAGGCAAGGTAGTTCGAAAAGTGGCCGAGGCTGCTCAGAAAATCACCGCGTTAACCGGCAAGACTTTCGTACTCACCGGCACGCTGCCCACACTCTCGCGCGAAGAGGCTTCCGAACTCATTCGCGAGGCTGGCGGTAATGTCACCAGTTCGGTAACGAAGAACACCGACTACGTGCTGGCCGGCGAAAGTGCCGGTTCAAAATTGGCGAAAGCGGAAGAGTTGGGCGTGAAAGTGATCACCGAGGAGCAGTTCCGGGTCTTGCTTG
>CANMZY010000171.1:0-7086 GCA_947502425.1 Verrucomicrobiales bacterium | reverse complement strand
TCGGACGGACGCGAGATTTTGGGGAGGGCTGAGGAGCGGGGGGGCTTTGCTTGAGAACGGCGAGCGCTTGCTTGACCACCCAACCGTTCTGCTCCAGCGCATTTTCGGCGCGGACGCGGGCGGCGCTGGTAAGTTGCTGCACGATGCGGACGGCGCGGTCACGCAGTTTCTCGTTCGTCGGCTGCACATCGACCATGAGGTTTTGCACCACCTTGCCCAACTGCACCATGGACAGGGTGGTGAAAATGTTGAGCAGGAGCTTCGTGGCCGTCCCCGCTTTCAGCCGGGTGGAGCCGGTCAGAATCTCCGGGCCGATCTTCGGCGCGATGACGAGCGCGGGCCGGGTTCCGCGCGGGAAGACGAGGTTCGGGTTGAAGCAAACGAGGATGGTCGTCGCGCCCCGCTGGCGCGCCGCGTACAGCGCGCCCCATACGAACGGAGTGCGACCGCTGGCCGCAAGGCCCACCACCAAGTCCTTGCGAGAAACGCCGCGACGATGCAACGCCTGCGCGCCGGCGGCCACATCGTCTTCCGCATCTTCCTGCGCTCCGCTCATGGCCTGATCGCCGCCGGCCACGATGGCCTGGGTCATCTCCGGCGACACGCTGAAGGTGGGCGGACATTCATACGCGTCGAGCGCGCCCAAACGTCCGCTGGTCCCGGCCCCGACGTAAAACAGCCGTCCGCCCCGACGGAAACAGCGCACGATGAGCCGCACCGCCTCGCTGATTTTCTTTTCCTCGCGACGCAACGCCGCCGGAATCGTGGCGTCCTCGCCCAGCATGAGCCGGATGGCCGCGGACACGGACATTTTGTCCAAGTGTTGCGAAAGCGGATGCCGCTGCTCGGTCGGCGAGAGGCCGCGCGCACGGGGAATCAAACCGGAAACGCCGGCCGGGCGCGATGGTGTCACCGGCCGAAAGGGCGGACGGTCCTGCTGTTGTTGCGCCAGCCGTACCGCTCCCCAGGCACCCTCGCGCGCGAGCATTTTTACAGAGGCTCCCGGCCAACTCGACTTGAGGCGGCGCGCGACCCGCCGGGCGAAGCCGGGTTGTTTCTGAAGGACGCTGCCGGTTAGAACAAACTCGACCGGGCGTCCCGGCGGCACGAGGCGGCGGGCGCAGGCCACGGCGTTGCGCGCGATCAGCCCGGCGGACTCGGCCAGAATTTCCCGCGCGATCGGGTCATGTTTCGCGGCGGCGGAAAAAATCTCGACGGCCAATGCCGCCAGCGCGGACTTGTCCGCGCCGCCGGCCCACGCGATGAGTTCACCCGGTGAGTCCAACCGGAGCGCGCGGAGAAAACGCCGACCCAACGCGGGCCATTGCCCCGTTTCATCCAGAGTCCGAAAGACCGACTCCAGCGCGCGCCGGGCCATGTCGTAGCCGCTGCCGCGATCGCCGACAAGATGGCCCCAGCCGCCGGTCAGAACTTCTCCACCATTGGCGCGTCGCCCGTAGCAGGAGGCGCCGGTGCCGCTGATGACGATGACGCGCGCGGTTTTTCCGGCGTCCGACGGGCCGCCCGCCGCAGCCAGAGCCGTCGCCAAATCATGGCCCGCCCAGCACGGAACTTCCGGCCAGACGCGCGCCGCCGCCGTGCGGATGCGCTGCCGGTCAGCCTCGTCCAGCGCGCCCGCCATGCCGATCCCCACCGCCACGGGGCGCGGTAACTGCCGGGCAAAGTTCTGCAGCAGCCCAAGCAACTGGGCGTCACTCAGCAGCCGGAGGTTGGCCGGAGTTTTTGCTTCGATCCGCTGCACGCAACGGCCCGCCGCATCGGCGAGCAACGCGACGCTGCGGGTCGCGCCGGCTTCGAGGCCGAGGAACAAGGGTGCTTTACGCGGCGGATTCAAGTCGGGAGGCGGTTCTACTTCGTCTCGTCCACGATGAGTTCGACGATGTGGACGGAGGGATTGGCGCTGTTCTTGAGCATGTTGATCCGCACGTAGCGGGCTTCGGTCTTCGGAAACTTGCCGGAGTAGCCCTTGGCGGTGGCGGGCGTTTTGTTGTCCGAGAAATCTAAAACTTTTTTCCAGGCCTGGCCGTCCACGGAAATCTCGGCGGTCCACTGGTAGGAGCGGCCACCATCCCAGTAGGTGATGAGGTTGATGAAGTCGATGGGGCGGGCTTTTTCCAAATCTACCTGCAACCACTGCGGCGCGGGGCCGTCCGACGCCCAGTGTCCGCCGGCGTCATCGGAGAGACCATCGACGGCGATCTTCGCAAACCAGCCGTCCTTGCGATCAGGCGCGGGGCCGACGGTCACGGGCTTGCCGGTGGCGAGATTCGGCTTCGGCACAATCTTGCTGCGGAACCAGCTTCCGACGAGCCGGCCCTGCTGCCGGCCCTGGTCGTCGAACATTCCGGCGCGCAGATGGGCGGATTTTTCCAGGGTGATCGGCCCGGTGTAGGGCAGCCAGCGGTCGTTGGGCAGGGAGTTGTCGAGGGTGTACTTCAGCGTGCCGCCGGGACGTTTGGCGGTGAGCGTCACGGTGAGCGGCTCGGTGAAGGTGTTCTCGTCGCGGATGAATTTTCCCGCCGCTTGAATGGTGATGGGGTGGACGAGCTTTTCGAGAATGGCGTCCGTGTGCGCGTGCCGCGCCTTGAACCCGGCGAAGGTTCCGCCCGCCTGCGGATTCCAGGCGCGTTCGCCGACGAGCGCGAGGCGGTCACGCATGCTTTGAATTTCGATGGACTCGGAATTTTCCCATGAGCAGAGCTGCGTGCCCAGGAGCTTCGTCGTGTCGGTGAGCGTGGTGAAGTTGGTCGAGCCTTCGCGGCCGAACTTGGGCAGTTCCCAATTCGAGAGAAACTCGAGCGACTTCTTGTTGTCGCGCACGATGTAGAGCGGCGTCCAGGTGGCGTTGACGACGGAGTAGCCGTTTTTCACGATGTCATTCGGGTTGCGACCCTGCGACCAGACCATGACGAGCGCGTCTTTCGGCAGCGGATACGCGCCACCGGGATTGTAGGCCTCCTCCCAGACGATGCTCTTCTTGCCGCGTTTGGTGACGACGGCGTGCATCTCGGTGATGAATTTGCAGTAGAGATCGTGGACGCTCTTGATGCCGTATTTCGCCTGGGCATCCTTGTACTCCACCGTCTTGTCGAGACCGCCGAGGCCCACTTCATCCGCGCCCAGATGGACGTAGGGCGTGCTCTGAAAAACATCCATCACCTCGTTCATCAGCGTGGTCAGCGCTTCGAGGGTTTGCGGGCTGGCGATATTAACAGTCGAGCTGTTGCCGGGAAGGCCGAAGATGGCCTGGGCGTCGGCGATGAGCCGGCCGGAGTGGCCGGGGAGGTCCAACTCCGGCACGAGATAGACGCCGCGTTCCTGCGCGAATTTTTCCAAAGCCCGCAACTCGTCGAGCGTGTAAGGCGCGATCTTGGGTTTCGACGGCGGCTCGAAGCGGGCGAACTCGTAGTTGCTTTTGCCGAGCTGCGGAAACTTCGTGGAGGGAAACATGAACAACTGGTCGTCCGTGAGGTGCAGGTGCAGGTAACGAATCTTGTACTGCCGGCACAACTCGATCACCTGCTCGATGCCGCCGGGCGAATGATATTTGCGGCCCAGATCAATGAGCGCGCCGCGATACGGGTAGGCCGGCTCGTCGGCGATGGTGAGCTGGGGAATGGTGAGCGCGCCGTTGGCCGTCCGCAGGAGTTGCAGCAGCGTCACGGTGCCGGAGGCGACGCTCTGATAGTTGCCGCCGGCCACCGTGACGGAGGCCTGTGAACTGGCGGGGGTGACGACATCGGCGGCATGGAGCGTGTAGGCCTCGCCCTTCAGCGCCGGATCCAGCTTCAAGTAGATGTCGGTGGGGTAGCGATAGCCAAAGGGCCGCGCCGCGCCGGTGGGCTTCTTCTCTTCCGTCGAAAGTGTCACACCGGTGGCGCGCTGAATTTCATCGACCAGGACTTTGGCCAACGGCGCGAGTTCCTTGTCGAGGGCGAGAATGCGGACGTCCGGACCAAGGGTCAGCACGCCCTTCCCCATCGTCAGAGTTTTCGGCTGCGGCACCAACTGCGGAGTACCTTCTGCTGCGGCCCCCGCCGGAGCGGCGTCTGAACTTTTCCAGACGGGCGTCACCGCCGCGGCGACTTCCTTCAGCGTCAGCCCGTCTTTTTTCCAGTCGATCTTGCCGAGGGCGGCGCGGGTTTCATCTTCAATCGGCAGCTTCCATTCACCGGCGAACACTGGGCTGAGATCCTTCTGCGCCGCCACGCTCGAGGCCAGCAGCCAGTTCCAGCCCTGGTTCAGCGCGCCTTCCTTGGTGCCCGGCTTAGACTGCGAAGCGCCGGCCAGCTCGCGGAAAAATTTCTTGGTCCAGACGTCGCCGCCGTTCTCCCGGCGCAGCCGCAGCATGGCCGAGGCATAACGCACCGGCTGGTCGGAGGGACTGACCGTCCGGCCGCTGGCGTCCTTGATGCGGCTCACCTTTTCACCCACGCCGGTGGCCATGGTGAAAAGATCGAGGAAACTCAACCCGCTCGGGGCCAGCAACGGCTCCACGCTCTCGATCACCTGGCGCGTGGGCGCGTCGTAGTCCTCGCATTGCAGCGCGTCCATGCACACGTAGCGCATGAAGACCGCGAAGCCGGTGATGAAGCAGGAATGGCGGTCGCCGAACGTGTAATAATTGCGGCCCATCTCGTAAAAGACGTAATGCGGCATCGCCTTGGGCTGGGTTTTGAACCGGGGATAATTCTGGTCGTAGAACATCGCCAACTCGATCCCCGTGGCGCCGACGTAGCCGCAGCCCGCGCCACAAGTCAGGTCGCCGGCGGGCACGGCGGCGATGGTGACCTTGCCCTCGAACTGACGAAACGGAGCCGGCTTCCGGCCCGTCAGGTCGGCGTACAACTGCCAGCCGGCGTCGAGCCGGGAAACCCATTGCCCCATCAGACCCGGATCGAACTTGTCGTCCTTCGTCAGAAAAATGACGTTCGATCCCGTCCAAGGAATCAATTGGAAGCTGAGGCCTTTTTTCTCCCACGACTTCGGCTGGAAGGCGAATTTGGAATAATCGAACGGCGCGCCCGGTTTAAGCGGGGCGGCCTCGGCGGCGGGCGACGGAGCGGCGGCCAGGGTCAGAAGCAACGGCAGGAGATGGCGGAGTCTTTTCATAATTTGTCTCTTCATGATTTTGCAAAAACCAAACACCGCCTCACACCAGGCTGGCACCCGGGAGGCGGGGAAAACTCCAGCGCGGCCCGGGCCGAACGGACCGGCGAAACCTTGCGCGACCGGGAGGAACGATCTCGGACGTTAGGCCGCCCGCCGCCGTGAAGTAAAGTATTTCGTCCGCGCCGTAAAGCCGCCAGCGCGCAGGCTCGTGTTCTGATCTGAATGGAGCGCGGCTGTGTCGTCCGCGATCAACCGCCGCCCGCCCACGAGCACTGACGCGCTCAATCATCCACAACCATTCCCGCTCTCCACGCGCTCCGGCGAAATGCCGGCAAATGCGCCGCTTGCCTCGCGCCGCCGTTTCAGGGAAAGTCGCCACCGCAAAATGAAAACGAAGAAACATTCCATTCGTCCTTTTTCAAGTGTGTTGGTTGACGGCCCGGAACGCGCCGCCGCCCGCGCCATGCTTTATCCCGTCGGCTTCACCGCGGCGGATTTTAAGAAACCGATCATCGGCATCGCATCCACTTGGAGCAATGTCACGCCGTGCAACATGCACATTGATAAACTCGCGCTCGAAGCCGAGAAGGGCGCGAACGCCGGCGGCGGCAAGGCGATTGTCTTTAACACCATCACCATCTCCGACGGCATCTCGATGGGCAGCGAAGGCATGAAGTATTCGCTCGTCTCGCGCGAAGTCATCGCCGACTCCATCGAAACCGTCGTCGGCTGCGCGGCCATGGACGGCTACGTGGCCATCGGCGGTTGCGACAAGAACATGCCCGGCGCGATGATCTGCATCGCCCGCATGAACCGCGCGGCCGTGTTCGTCTATGGCGGCACGATTCTCCCCGGCTGCATCACCGGCGACAAACTTCAACGCAAGCTCGACGTCGTCTCCGTGTTTGAAGCCATCGGCCAGCACGCGGCGGGCAAGCTCGACGACAAAGGTCTGCATGAAATCGAATCCTGCGCCATTCCCGGCGCGGGTTCATGCGGCGGCATGTACACGGCGAACACCATGGCCAGCGCGATTGAAGCGCTCGGCATGAGCCTGCCGAACAGCTCCGCGCAAAACGCCATTTCGCCAGCGAAGATGGACGATTGCCGCCACGCCGGCGCGGCCGTCGTGAACATGTTGAAGCAAGGCATCAAGCCCCTCGACATCCTCACGAAGAAAGCGTTTGAGAACGCTATCACCGTCGTCATCGCGCTGGGCGGTTCGACGAATGCCGTGCTGCACCTGCTCGCCATCGCGCACGCCGCGAAGGTGAAGCTGTCCATTGACGACTTCACGCGCGTCGGCCAACGCGTGCCCGTGCTCGCCGACCTCAAGCCCAGCGGCAAACATCTCATGTCCGAACTCGTCGCCATCGGCGGCATCCGTCCGCTCATGAAAACGCTGCTCGACGCCGGCCTGCTCCACGGCGATTGCCTCACCGTCACCGGCGAGACGATGGCTGAAGCGCTCGCCAGTGTGCCGCCGTATCCCGCGTGGCAGGCGATCATTCGTCCGCTCGACAACCCCATCAAGAAGGACAGCCACCTCGTTGTCTTTTATGGCAACCTCGCCCCCGAAGGCGCGGTCGGGAAAATTTCCGGCAAGGAAGGTCTGCGCTTTGAAGGCCGAGCCATCGTGTTCGAGTCCGAAGAAAAGGCGCTCAAAGCCATCCTCAACGGCACGGTGAAGAAAGGCCACGTCATCGTCATTCGCAGCGAAGGACCGAAAGGCGGACCGGGCATGAGGGAAATGCTGTCGCCCACCAGCGCCATCATGGGCAAGGGCCTCGGCAAGGACGTCGCACTCATCACCGACGGACGCTTCAGCGGCGGCAGCCACGGCTTCGTGGTCGGCCACGTCACGCCCGAAGCCTACGTGGGCGGCGCGCTCGCCCTCGTGAAGAACGGTGATCCCATCATCATTGACGCTGAGAAACGCGAGCTGACGCTGGG
>CANMZY010000170.1:0-7088 GCA_947502425.1 Verrucomicrobiales bacterium | reverse complement strand
CAAGATCAGCGCCTCCTCGGCGGCGCCCGCCGCGCTGACCCTCAAGGAAAAAGGCCCGCCAGCCGTCGTCGTCGCCGCGCTCGCGCTCGATCCTGTCAGACGCACGCCGCCACAGCGCGACGAACTGGCGAAATACTTCCGCGAAACCACCGACCACCCCGCGAAGAAAGCCGCCGCCGCCATCGCCGCCGCGCAAAAATCTGCCGCCACCCTCAGCGGGTCGTTTCAAAACACCATGATCTTCCAGGAGCGCGCCCAGCCGCGCGACGCCTTCATCTTGAAACGCGGCGAATACGACCAACCCGGCGAGAAGGTCCAGCGCGGCCTGCCCGCCGTGCTCCCGCCGCTGCCCGAGGGCGCGCCGAATAACCGGCTCGGTTTCGCGCAATGGCTGGTCAACGGCGAACATCCGCTCACCGCGCGCGTCTGGGTGAATCGCGCGTGGGAAAATTTTTTCGGCACCGGCCTCGTGAAGACTTCCGAGAACCTCGGCTCGCAGGCGGACTGGCCCAGCCATCCCGAACTGCTCGACTGGCTGGCGGTGGAATTCGTGCGGCTGAAGTGGGACATGAAGGCGATGCAGAAACTGATCGTGAGCAGCGCGGCCTACCGGCAGTCCGCCCAGGTCACGCCCGCGCTCTTTGAGCGCGACCCGGACAACCGCCTGCTGGCGCGCGGGCCGCGTTTCCGCCTTTCCGCCGAGGCCGTGCGCGACCAGGCGCTCGCGGTCAGCGGCCTGCTCGTCGGGAAAATCGGCGGCCCCAGCGTGCGGCCGTACATGCCCGCCGGCGTGTGGGACGAGACCAGCGTCTATGGCGACCTGCGCGGCTACAAGCCCGACACCGGCGACGGGCTTTACCGGCGCACGCTCTACACCTTTTGGAAACGCACCGCCGCGCCGCCCACCATGCTGCTCTTTGATTCGCCCAACCGCGAAATCTGCACCTCCAAGCGCAGCCGCAGCAACACCCCGCTCCAGGCCCTCGCGCTGCTCAATGAAGTGACTTACATCGAAGCCGCGCGCCGCCTCGCCGAGCAGGCGATCCAGCTTGGTGGCGCGACCCCGGAGGCCCGCCTGACGTGGGCTTTCCGCCGCGCCACCGCCCGCCCGCCGGAGGCGGCCGAATTGAAAACCCTCACCGCCGGACTCACCAGCCGTCTCGCCCGTTTCAAGGACGACGAGGCCGCCGCGAAAAAGCTCATTGCCCAAGGCACGTCGAAGCCCGATCCCAAACTTGATCCCGCCGAACTCGCCGCCTACACCACCGTGGCGAACATCATCCTCAACCTTGATGAAGTCGTGACCCGCGAATGACCCTCCCAACATGAACTGCAACGACCACCATTTCTTCGGCCTCGCGCCGGACGCACGGCAGCACCTCACCCGCCGCACCTTTCTCCAGCGCGCCGCCGGCGGCATCGGCCTCGCGGCGCTCGGCGGACTGCTCGGCCAGCGCACCGAGGCCGCGTCCACTCCCGGCCTGCCCGCGTTTCCGAATTTTGCGCCCAAGGCCAGACGCATCATCTACCTGTTCCAAAGCGGCGCGCCGTCGCAGATGGACCTCTTCGATCCGAAGCCGGAGCTGGTCGCGCGGCGCGGCGAAGATCTGCCGGCGAGCATCCGCAAGGGACAACGCCTGACGACGATGACCAGCGGCCAGTCGAAATTTCCGGTCGCGCCGAGCATGTTCAAGTTCGCGCAGCACGGGCAGAGTGGCGCGTGGTTTAGCGAACTGATGCCGCGCATGTCCGCCCTCGCCGACGAGTGGACCATCATCCGTTCCCTCCAGACCGAGGCCATCAATCACGATCCGGCCATCACCTTCATGCAGACCGGCTCGCAACTGGCCGGCCGGCCCAGCATCGGCTCGTGGATGGCCTACGGCCTCGGCAGCGCCAACGCCGACCTCCCCGCCTACGTCGTGCTCACCTCCTTCGGCAGCGGGCGGCGCGACGACCAACCGCTCTACGACCGGCTGTGGAGCGCGGGCTTTCTGCCGGCCAAACATCAGGGCGTGAAATTTCGCAATGCCGGCGACCCCGTGCTCTACCTCAGCAACCCGCCCGGCATGGACCGCGCCATGCGCCGCGAGACGCTCGACGAACTCGGCGCGCTCAACCAGCGTCGCCACGACGCGCTCGGCGACCCGGAAATCCAGACACGCATCGCGCAATACGAAATGGCCTTCCGCATGCAGACCAGCGTGCCTGACCTCTCCGACATTTCGAAGGAACCGCCGGGCGTCCTCGAAGCCTACGGTCCCGACATCAAGCGCCCCGGCAGCTACGCCGCGAACTGCCTGCTCGCCCGCCGCCTCGCCGAGCGCGACGTGCGTTTCATCCAGCTTTTCCACATGGGCTGGGATCATCACGGCGGTTTGCCCAACGCCATCCGCGGCCAGTGCAAAGACACCGACCAGCCGACCGCCGCGCTGATTCGCGACCTGAAGTCGCGCGGGCTGCTTGACGACACCCTCATCGTCTGGGGCGGAGAATTTGGCCGCACCATCTACAGCCAGGGCGGACTGAGCGCCACGGACTACGGCCGCGACCATCACCCGCGCTGCTTCACCATGCTCCTGGCGGGAGCGGGCGTGAAAAAGGGCCTGACCTATGGCGCGACCGACGACTACTGCTACAACATCACCGAGAATCCGGTGCATGTGCATGACCTCAACGCCACGATCATGCACCTCATGGGCGTCGAACACAAAAAGCTCACCTACCGCTACCAGGGCCGCGACTTCCGCCTGACCGACATCCACGGCGAACTCGTGAAGGCTGTCCTGGCCTGAGGGCTGGAGCGGGGTGTTGTCTTGATTTGCACTTCGCCGGAGCGCGGCTGTGTCGTCCTCGACCAACCGCAGCAGTCCGTAAGTGCTGCGGTTGATCCCGCGCTCGTCTCGGATTTGCTGGAGACGCACACGCGCAAAATCCATCTGCTCATCATCGACGCCGGGCTGGAGGATTATCAGCACGAGCACCCGGAGCCGCCAGCCACGCCGGGCGAATACCGGTTTCGATTTGTCCCGCGCGGGCCGGGGCCGTACCGGCTCTGGGCGAACACGCTGCCGGTGGTGAGCGTGCGCGAGGAGTTCGCGCGCGCCGATCGGCCGTCGTCCGCCGGGCCGGGCCGGGAGAAAAAGTTTTCCACCAACCTCACCGCGCGCTCGGATGAGGCTGGGTTACGAGCTGCAGTTTGACGGCGGCGAGGTGCAGGCCGGGCGCGTGGCCATCGGGCGCATCAAGATTTTCACCGAGGCGGGCGTGCCGGTCAGCCGGCTGGAGCCGGTGATGGGGGCGTTCGCGCACTTCGCGGCGTTTCACGAGGATTTTCAGACCGCGCTGCACACGCATCCGCTGAACATTCCGGCGGGTGCGCTGGACCGCGGCGGGCCGATCCTGGAGTTTCGTTTCCTTTGTCCGAAGAGCGGCTTCGTGCGGTTGATCGCGCAGACGCAGCTCGACGGGGTGGCGCGCTTTGCGGCGTGCGGCGCGCGGGTGGTGGATTGAAGCCCGAATTCCGAAGTGGAGACGGAGGCAAGCTAGTGGGGCAGGCGGGACGGCTGCGCCACTGGCCGCGGCGTTCGGATGGAGCCGGAAAAATTTCTCGAATCTTCCCGGAGCGGGTGAAGTCCAACACGCACCATGAAAAACCTAATCACCCTCACGGTCGCGGCGCTGTTCGCGGCCACCCTCACCTTTGCCGCTGACGACGGGTTTGTCCCGCTCTTCAACGGCAAGGACACCGCTGGCTGGAAACTGCGCCGGGCCAAAGGCCACAACAGTTGGACCGTCGAAGAAGGCGGCGTGCTTAAAAACACGGTCAAGCCGGGCGAGCACGGCACCGACCTGGTCACGGAGAAGAAGTATTGGAACTTCACCGTGAAATACGAGTTCATGGTGCCGGACAATTCCAACAGCGGCTTCTACCTCCGTGGGCGGCATGAAGTTCAAATCCTCGGCGACTACAAATCCGGCAAGTCCTCGCTCGGCGGCAACGGCGCGATCTACCAGCACACCGCGCCGTCGGAGTTCGCCTCCAAGCCGGGCAACGAATGGCAGACCGTCGAGGCCACGATGATCGGCAACAAGATCACCATCATGCTCAACGGCAAAAAAATTCACGACAATATCGCCTGCGACCGCGCGACCGGCAGCGAGATTGACGGCAAGGTGAAGGAACCCGGCCCGATCTTTCTGCAGGGCGACCACGGCACCGTCAGTTTCCGCAACATGACGATCAAGGAACTGCCGAAAGAGTAAGCGCGTTGGTTTCAAGAAGGCGGGCCAGATGGCCCGCCTTTTTCATGTCCATTTCCGATGGTGACGCTGACGTCCCGGCTGCGCCACCGCCTAATTGCCGCGCCAAACAATTCTGTGGAAATCCGCGCCAGTCACGGGCAACAATCCATCCCATGAATCCGCAAGAATCCAGCGACTTCAACCGGCGCGATTTCCTCAAAGGCACCTCCCTCGCCGCGCTCATGGCCGCGATGGGCGGCGTGCCGTTGCGCGCCGAGGACGCCAAGCCCGCCGCCGACGCGCCCAAGAAGGCCTCCAGCCCGCCGGTGAGCTGCGCGGTGATCGGCTGCGGTCTGCGCGGGCGCGAGATTCTCAACACGCTCGCCGTGATGCCGAACGCGCCGGTCGTGGCCGTGTGCGATCATTACGCGCCGTTTCTCAACCGCGCCAAGACCGCGGCCCCGAAGGCCGAGGGCTATGGCGACTACAAAAAACTTCTCGCGAATCAGGCCGTGCAGGCCGTGCTCATCGCCACGCCCACGCATCAGCACCGCGAGATCACCGAGGCCGCGCTCCAGGCCGGCAAGCACGTTTATCTCGAAGCGCCGCTTGCGCACAGCCTCGACGACGCACGGGCCATCGCCCGGGCCGCGCAGGCTGCGCTCAAGTCGAATTTCCAGGCCGGTCTGCAGATGCGCTCCGATCCGCAGCGGCATTTTCTGCTGCAATTCATCCGCAGCGGCGCGGCCGGCAAAGCGGTTTCGGCCCGCGCCCAATGGCACAAGAAGGAAAGCTGGCGCCGTGCCGCCCCCAGTCCCGAACGCGAGCAGGAACTCAACTGGCGCTTGAGCAGCGCCACGTCCAACGGCCTGATCGCCGAGGTCGGCCTGCACCAACTCGACGTGCTCGGGTGGTTCCTCAAGGCGCGGCCGGTGGCGGTGACCGGCTTCGGCGGCGTGCTGCACTGGAGCGACGGACGCGACGTGCCGGACACCATCCAGGCGGTTTTTGAATTTCCCGGCGGCACGCTGCTGAGTTATGACGCGACGCTGGCCAACTCGTTCGACGCCGACTACGAAATGATCTACGGCACGGACAGCGCGGTGATGATCCGCGCGAACAAGGCGTGGATGTTCAAGGAGGTGGATTCGCCGCTGCTCGGCTGGGAGGTCTATGCTCGCAAGGACGAATTTTACAAGGAGACCGGCATCGCGCTCGTGGCCAACGCGACCAAGATCGTGGCCCAGGGCGACAAGCCGGTCGAGGACGCGCCGTATGCGAACACGTCGCTCTCCTACGCGCTGGAGGCCTTCATCTCGAACACCTATGTGGTGCTCTCTGGCGTGGAGGATTTTGTCGCCAGCTTCAACCCGAACGACACCGCTGCGCTCAAGGAATACCTGGCCGGTCTCGCCAAATCCAAACTGCCCGCCGCCGGCTGGCCGGAGGGTTACGAAGCCACGGTCATCGCGATCAAGGCGAACGAGGCCATCCTGAAAAAGCAGCGCATCACCTTCGAGAAGGAATGGTTCCAGGTCTGATCTCCCGCTGAATTTCCGCCCACTTCCACCCAGTCGAACAACCATGAAACTTAAAACTTTTTTACTCGTCGCCGCCGCGCTGCTGCTGGCCGGCTCACTCACCGCCCAAACCATGACGCGCTACGAGGCGCAGCCGGGCAGCAAGATGAAAATCGAGGGCACGTCCACCGTGCATGATTGGACGGTCGAAAGCGGGATCATCGGCGGCTCCGTCGAGGTTGATGCGGCGTTTCCCGCCGATTCCGCCGCCAAGGCCGTGCCCGGCAAGGTCAATGCCCGCATCCAGACCACGCTGCCCGTCCGCTCGCTCAAGAGCGGCAAGAAGGCGATGGACGACGTGATGCACGAGGCCATGAACATGACGGCGCATCCGAAGATCGAGTATCGCCTCACCGAGATGGTTCTTAAGGAGCCGGCCAGCGGACCGGTGCTGAACTTCGAGACCAAGGGCGAGCTGACCCTGGCCGGCGCGACCAACACCATTTCCATGCCGGTGACGGTGGACCGCAGTGAAAATGGAAAATTGAAATTCAGCGGCACGACCTCGGTGAAGATGACCTCCTTCGGCCTCAAGCCGCCCGCGCCGTCCGTCGGCCTCGGCCTCATCCGCACCGGGGACGATGTGAAGCTGACCTTCGAGTGGAAGACCGCGCTTCCGGCGAAGACGCCGTGACGAGGCGGGTAGCGGCGGGCGTCCCGCCCGCGGGTTGTGGCGTGGTGCGGGGAAGGTGCATGAACCAAACCCGCACATTGGAGTCATGCCAATTCTCTTTGAAGTTCGATTGATTCCTTGGAACAGGACGCGCCGTTCTCCACCCCATGAACCGTGGAGCGCGGTCGTCCCGGCGGCGAGTTCGGCCGGCGGGACGCGCGCCGCTACGAGGGCGGGGGAGCACGCGGACAAATCAGATCACCAGCTTGCGGCCGTAAAACCCTTCGGCCAGCCCGTGCGGCGCCACGGATTCCAGGCCGCGGATGCGCAGGAGGGCCATGAAGGTGTCGGCGGTGAACCGGTGCTTGTCCCGCTGTGAAGCGAAGCTTTCCAAAATGGCGTCCACCTTGCGCTTCGCGATCTCCGCCGTCAGCGGGATGAAGAAATTGGGCGCGCCCAGGTCGCCGTCGTATTTGGGAATCTCGTATTCGAGGACGAGATGGTTGCGCCAGGTGTTCCAAGTCAGTTCACAGATCAGCCGGTAGTTCTGATGCAGATCGTGGCGGGTGTGGGTGAAAATGAGGTCGGGCTGGAATTCCTTTTTCAGCTTCGCGAAACAGTCCTTCACCTCCGCGCCGTGCTAGGTGGAG
>CANMZY010000169.1:0-7124 GCA_947502425.1 Verrucomicrobiales bacterium | reverse complement strand
GGCCGGAGCCACTCCACGCCGGGGACGAGCTTGATGATCTTGAGCTTCTCGATCTTGTGGTCGAGCCGGCCGATCTTCGTCTCGTCGAGTTCGAGCTTGCCCCAGACCTCCGCGTTAGATTCCGCCATCGCCTTGACGATCTCCACGATCTTCACGCGGGCGGCGACGCCGGCTTTCTGGAGTTGCAGAAAAGATTCGTGCGCGGCAGCGCAGGCTTCGTTGGCATCGGCGAAGACGCCAAACTTGCCGCGCAACGCAGGGCGTCCGCTGGCCGAGCCATTGCCACCGCAGCCGCAGTCGTGCTTCGCTGCGGGCGCGGTCGCCGGGACCGCCGGTGGGGCGGCCCCACCAAGGCGGCCCAGCACTTCAACTACCACGTCGCGGATCAATGTTTCGTTCATGGCACTCATACGGTTTCAGGGAGAATCTCAATTCTTGGCGCTATAGATTTGTTTTCCCAGCACATCCACGGTGTCCACAATGCCGATGACGACGGCATCGACCGGCGCGTCTTTCATGCCGCCAGCCAGACGGGCGCTGCTGCCCTGGCAGAACATGACGAGTTCGTTGATGCCAGCGCCCACGGTGTCCACGGCCACGATGGTGTTCTGCCCGGGGCGGAATTTTGTGGGGTCTTTATCGTCCACCAATTGCGGGCGGAGCAGCAGCAGCTTGCGGCCGTTCATGCTGGCCTCTTTCTTGGTCGAGACGACCGAGCCTTCTACGCGTGCGAGGAACATAGTTCGTGGTGCGTGGTGCGTGAATCGTGAAGAGCAGCCCGCTCGTGTCACGAATCACATTTCACGCTTTTACTTCTTCTTCGGCAGCACCGCGTCCACGTCGTTGTGCGGGCGGGCGATGACATGCACGCTCACGATTTCGCCCTTAATGGCCTTGATGGCCTGAGCGCCGGCGTCAGTCGCGGCCTTGACGGCGGCGATGTCGCCGACCACGACGGCGGTGACGAGCGCGTTGCCGACCTGGGTCATCGGGCCGGCGAGTTCGACGTTGGCGGCCTTGAGCATCGCGTCCGTGCCCTCGACGAGAGCGACGAGGCCGCGGGTTTCAATCATTCCAATTGCTGGTTGTGCCATAGGTTTTTGTTCGTTGATGGTTGTTTGTTGAGAGGAAAGTCAGTTGTTTTCTAAAAGCCGTTTGGTTTCGCGCGCAACGACCAGTTCTTCGTTCGTCGGAATCACCAGCACCTTCACGCGCGAGTTCGCGGCGCTGATCTCGGCCTCGGTGGCGTGGGTGGAATTGTTCTTCGCGCTGTCGAGCACGATGCCGAGTTGGTCAAGGTTAGCGCAGATCGCCGCACGAAGTTCGGCGCGGTTCTCGCCGATGCCGGCGGTGAAGACGATGGCGTCCGCGCCGTTCATCTGGAAAAAATAGCCGCCAATCCAGCGGCGCGCCTCGCTGACGAAGACGTCGAGGGCGAGCTGCGCTTTCGCGTTGCCCTTGGTCGCCGCGTCCTGGATGTCACGAATGTCGTTCGAGAGACCGCCGCTCAAACCTTTCAGTCCACCTTCCTTCGAAAGCTGCCGCTGCGCCTCCTCGAGGGTGAGGCCGAGCGTTTTCACCAAATAAGGCAGCGCCTCCGCATCGAGATCGCCCACGCGGTTGTTGTGCGGCAGGCCCGACTGCGGACTCATGCCGAGGCTGTTGCCGATGGCGACGCCGTTGAGAATTCCCGTGATGCTCGAACTGCCGCCGAGGTGGCAGGAGATGACGCGCAATGGTGGATTTTTCACGGTTACGGCACCACCGTTCACGTAAAGATTTTCAGCACGGGCCGCGACATCGCCGCGGCCGAGCAGTTGCGCCGAGCGTTCGGCGATGAACTTGTGGCTCGCCCCGTGAAATCCCCAGCGGCGCACGCCGAGGTCATGCCACGCGTCCGGCACGGCGTAGCGCATCATCGGCTCGGGCGCGAACTGGTAAAAGGCCGTTTCAAAAAGCGCGACGAGTGGCACGCCGGGCATGCGTTTCGCGAAGAGCCGGATGCCAGTGATGTAGGGCGGATTGTGTGCGGGCGCGAGGCCGGTGCAGGCCTCCATCGCGGCGAGCACTTTCTCGTCGAGCCACACGCAGCCGGTGATGTTTTTCGCGATGATGGTCTTGAAGCCGACGGCGGCGAGTTCCTGCTCGCCGGTGATGGCTCCGGCTTCCTTGAGCTGCGCCAGACAATCCTCAATCGCCTTGGGATAATCGGTCACGCGCTCGAAGCCGCCCTTGTGGAGCAGTTTCTCGGCGTTGTTCGAGAAGTCGAACAGACGCCACTTGAGCGAGGTTGAGCCGAGGTTGGCGATCAAGATTTTCATCCGGGTTTAACCACGAATGGACACGAATGGACACGAATGAAAACGAATGGGGAACAGGACGAACGTCACTTTTGAATTCGTGTTCATTCGTGGTTCATCAGTTACTGCAGCCATTTGCCGAGGACCGCCAGGCCGTCGTGCGGACGCGGAATCACCTGCACGCTGACGACGGAGCCAACCTGCGAAGCCGCAGCGGCACCGGCGTCGGTGGCGGCCTTCACGCTTGCGACGTCGCCGCGGAAAAACGCGGTGACATAGCCGGAGCCGATTTTTTCCCAGCCGGTGAACGTGACGTTCGCGGCCTTAAGGGCGGCGTCCACGGCCTCGAAGAGCGCGCAGAGACCTTTGCATTCGATCATGCCAATTGCTTGTTGAGCCATAGTGTTATTGAGGGTTGATGGTTGAAATTTTGGAGAACTATTTCTTGGCGGCGGCATTCGCCTCACCGAAGAAAACTTTGCCGAGATCATCATGCGGACGGGCGATGACGTGGCTGGCCACGAGTTCGCCCACCTTGCCGGCGGCCTTGGAACCGGCGTCCACGGCGGCTTTGACGCTCGCCACGTCACCCCGGCAGATGACGGTGATGAGACCGCCGCCGATGGTGATGGTCTTGGTGATGGTGATGTTGGCGGCCTTGGCCATGGCATCAGTGGCTTCGATGCTTCCGGTGTAGCCCTTCGTTTCGATCATGCCAATTGCTTCGCTCATGTGTTTTTTATTTGTTGGGGTTGCGGTTGGTTAAACAGTTCGGAAATCATTTGATTAGTTCGCACGACGTGTCCGGCTGCAGGTTGCAGGCGTTGCCCTCGTCGGTGTCAATGTGGACCTCCAGCTTGAAGCTCTTGTCCACGCGGCACAGCATCCGGTCGAGCGTCAGCCCGCACGGCCCGCCGATCTTCAGGCCCATCTCGTCGCCGTGCTTCACGCCGTAATAATCCGCATCCTGCGGCCCCAGGTGGACGTGGCGCAGCGCGCGAATCACGCCTTGCTCCATTTCAAAAAATCCATTTGGCCCCATCAACATGCAGCCCGGAGTGCCCTGGATGCTGCCGGACGGGCGCAGCGGAATGTCGAAACCGAGCGCGATCGCATCCGTGTAGGCCAGCTCGACTTGGTTCAAGGTGCGGCACGGCCCGAGGATGCGGAGATTGGAAATCACGCGGCTGCGCGGCCCAATGAGCGTCACCGACTCCTTCGCGGCAAACTGCCCCTCCTGATAAAGCCACTTGTGAACGCCCAACTGGTGGCCCGGGCCGAACAGGGCTTCCACCGCCGCCTGGGTCAGGTGGCAATGGCGCGCGCTGACGTTCACGACGAGCGGATTCGGCGAGGCCGCCGTGCGCGGCAGCGCCCGGCCGAGCCGGGAGTAAACGGACTGCCGGACCAAGTGCTCGATGACGGCCCGGTGCGGCGGCGATTGAATGGCGGCAGACATGACAAGGAAGTTATCGACAGTTTTTGAAAACCAGTCAAACTGTTTCTTGCATTATCTACCAGAACCTATCACAGTCTTGAAACAACCATGCAGGCCGAAGAACGACAAAAACGGATCGAAGAGCACCTGGCGAAGGCGGAGTTCGCCTCGCTCGACGAGCTTTCCGAGTTGGTGGACGCCTCGGTTTCCACCGTCCGGCGCGATCTGGATGTCATGGACGCCAAGGGTGGCATCCGACGCACGCATGGCGGCGCGCGGCTGGTGAATCCGAAATCCGACGAGTTCACTTTTTCCGCGCGCGACACCCATCAACTGGCCGAGAAGGAAGCCATTGGCCGGGCCTGCGCCGAGCTTATCCTCCCCAACCAGACCGTGATCATCGATGCCGGGACGACCTGCTACCATGTGGCCCGCCATCTCGAGGCCAAGGCGCCGCAGGTGGTCACTAATTCCCTGCCCGTGGCGAATCTTCTCGCCGGCACGAATAAGCTCGAAGTGGTCGTCTCCGGCGGCGTGATTTATCCACGGCTCGGAGTGCTGATCGGCCCCCTGGCCGTCGAGGGTTTTTCCAAAATTCGCGCCGACGCCGCGATCCTGAGCTGTGGCGGAATCACGCTGGACGGTATCAGCAACTCGCACGGGCTGCTGATTGACATTCAGCAGGCCATGCTCAACGCCTCGCGGAAGGTAATCCTGTGTGTCGATTCCAGCAAGTTCGGCCGCCAATCGATCACCAAGCTGTGCGACCTCGACGTGATCGACGTCATCGTCACGGACAAAGGCGCGCCCGCCGCCATGGTGAAGGCGCTCCGCAAAAAAGGCATTGAAGTGATCCTCGCGGCGGCGGGCTGACAAGCGGCGATCCGTTTTTCAGGCCGGAATCAGAACAGCACGTTCTCCACAAATCCCGCGAGATGCTCCGGCTGCTGGCGGTTTTTTCGAACCACGACGACCAGCTCCCTTGCAAAACGGTCTCTCGCTGGAATTCGTTTCACCACACGACGCTGTTCGTAAATTGGCAGCACCCGATGCGGCACGAGGCTCACCCCCATTCCTAGTGAAACGAGATTTACAATCACGTCGAAACTGTCCAATTCCATGGCCGGTTCGATACGCCACCCAGCCCGTTCATCCAGCGACGTATTTGCTTCCCCGTATTGCACTCCCGGTCGATCAACAGCCACCGCTGCCCTTCGAGCAGTTTTCTCAGTGTCTTGAAACTGGCGCGAGTGAAATTGGCCGGCAGGGGGAACTGGGGCAGCACGATCAGCGTGAACTCATCTTTGAACCGATGGGTAATTTGCAGCCCGCGCGCCAGCCGAGGCGGCGGGCAGAGCAGACCGGCGTCGAGGTCTTTCGCCTCCACCGCATCCAGTATTTCATGACTCGACTGCTGGACGACTTGAAGCTGCACGTCGGGAAACTTCCGTTGAAACGGGAAAAAGAAGCCAGGCAGACAGGCCAGGCCGATGCTGCGCGCCACGCCGACGCGAAGCGTGCGCGGCACGAGATGAAACTCGTGCTGGAGATGGCGCAACACCTCACTCGTGGCGTCCAGAATCGGACCGGACTTTTCGTGCAGCAGCCGCCCCGCGAGCGTGAGGCTGACCTGCCTCGTCGTTCGCTCGAACAACGCCACCCCCAGCCGGTCCTCCATGCCGCGAATCTGGCGTGTGATCGCGCTCTGCGTCAGCCCCGCCTGCTGCCCGGCCTTGGGCGTGGACGACGAGTGCGCGGCAATTTTTTCCCGACGATTTCAACTGCGCGCCGCCGGAGCCTTGTGTAGAGTCCCAAGAATATGAGCGCACCCGATACAGACGCGACCATGGCGGTGTTCCTCGACCTGGAGAACATCGCCCTCGGCGCCCACGATGCCCACTACCCGATGTTCGACATTCAGAAGGTGCTCGAGCGCCTGCTGCTCAAGGGGCAGATCGTCGTCAAAAAGGCCTACTGCGATTTCGACCGCTACAAGGCCTTCAAGCGCGGCCTGCACGAGGCCGCCTTCGAACTGATCGAAATTCCCCACGTCCGTCAGTCCGGCAAAAACTCCGCCGACATCCGCATGGTGGTGGACGCGCTGGACCTCTGCTACACCAAGGGCCACGTCGATACCTTCGTCATCATCAGCGGCGACTCGGACTTCTCGCCGCTCGTCAGCAAGCTGCGCGAGAACGCCAAGACCGTCATCGGCGCCGGCGTCAAGAATTCCACCGCCGACCTGTTCATCAGCAACTGCGACGAATTTCTGTACTACGACGATCTGGTGCGCGCCGATCCTTCCAAGGTGCGCCAGCGCACCAGGACGGGCACGGTCACCGCCAAGCCCGCCGCCTCAGACGAAGCCAAGCCCGCCGACAAAGGCCCCGACCTCGACAAGGCTATGGTCCTCGTGGTGGAAACCCTAGAAGCCATCACCACCGAACGTGGCGCGGACGAGCAAATCTGGGGCTCCATGATCAAGCAGGCGATCAAGCGGCGGAATCCCGGCTTCAACGAACGCGCCTATGGATTTCGTTCGTTCAACGACCTGCTGAAAGAGGCCGAGAAGCGCGGACTGCTGAAGCTGGAGGCAGACGAGAAGTCCGGCGGCTACACGGTGAAGACGGCGGAATGACGCCCTCGCCACCGGCGTGGCGCAGGACTTCAACAACCTGCTCACCGTCACCCCCATGTCGAACCGGCCCGTGAATTCGCGCGGCGCACCGAAGGGTGGAATGTTTTCCACGCGCCTTCCACCAATCCGCGCCGTCATCAAACGCACGGTCGGCGCGCTCAATGTCACCTCAGGACGACACGCTGGCTAAATCAGAATCCCGCGGAGGAAACCACGAATGCACGCGAATGGGATCGGGTGTCCGGGATTTAAAACCTGGGGCAGAAACATGCTCACCACGACAACTTGTCACCGAACATCAGGTGCAGTTTCTCCGTGCGGGCGATCCGCAAGTGGGTCGGGTACATGTTTGGGAAGCGTGTTCCGCAAAAGCATGAACCAGTAAACCGGCGCAAAAATCAAATACTCGACCAGACCGAAGATCAAAAAGCCGGTGACCAAAAAAGGCGAGCGCTTGAAATTTTTAAAAGTACCGATATGCAGCACATGACCAATCGAAAACAAGTAAGGGTAAGGCAGCGAGTTGGTGTATTAGCCGACGGATGCGCCACATTCATGGCAAAAATCTACAGCGGCGGAGTGTGGAGCAAGGCACTGATGTCACAATGGGGTGGCGGTGTCCTTGGCGATGTCTGCCGCGACTTAAGGAGACGCTGAATAAAGCGATGTTTTCAATTTTCCCGGATTGCTGATGGCGCATGATGCTCAAGCGACCCGCAAAACTCGCCTGCCGGCTTGGTTCGGCTTC
>CANMZY010000168.1:0-7131 GCA_947502425.1 Verrucomicrobiales bacterium | reverse complement strand
CTCGGCGGACAACTACATGATCTCCCTGAGCGACCGCGCCGAAGGCAGCAGCGCCGCGAGCCTCCTGCTGCTGGCCGCCGGACTGGCGATTGACGTGGTTTTCAAGGAGAAAGGTTGAGCGCCGGTGCGCATCGTAGCGGCGCGTCGGCAGACCGTCGCTGACTATTCTTCCCATCGCATGGCGGCGCTCTGCCGAGACGCCGCTACGCCTTTTCGCGAACCTCACCTCGGCCGCCCGTCGTTCGGGCGGCCGGGTATTATGTCGCGGTTTCAATTCCCAAGTCCGTGTCAGCACCTTCTTCGCCGAAAAAACTCGCCGCCCTTTCGTTTCCATTTATTTTCCCCGCGTGCATCTGGCCCATCTCCGACTCCGTGACTTCCGCAATTACGCGCGGTTGGACGTGGATTTTTCGCCCGGCTTCCACGTCCTGCTCGGCGACAACGCGCAGGGCAAGACGAACATTCTCGAAGCAATTTATCTCATGGCCACGCTGCGTTCCTTTCGTGGTGTCGGCGGCGCGCAGATGATCCGGCACGGCGCGAAAGGCTACTTCGCCGGCGGCACCGTGGTGGCGCAGGGCGAGCGCGAGATCAAGATGTACTGGTCGGCGCGCGAACGAAAACTCAGCCTCGACGCGCAGCCCGTTCGCAAGCTCACGGATTACCTCGGCGCATTGCGTGCGGTGGTTTTTTGCACGGAAGATCTGCAGCTCGTGAAAGGCGCGTCGCGCGGACGCCGCCGGTTTCTGGATCTGCTCCTCGCGCAAACTTTCTCCGGCTATCTGCCGCTGTTGCAGCGTTACGCGCAGGCGCTGCGCTCGCGCAACGCGCTGCTGAAGCAGCGCGCGCCGGACGAGGCCGCGCTGGAAAGTTTCTCACGCGAACTGGTGAAGCTCGGCGACGAACTCACGCGCCATCGCCGCGAACTGATCCCGCGCCTCTCGCCGCTCGCGCGCCTCGCCTACCGGCGCATTGCGAACGACGCGGAAGAATTGCGTCTCGAATATCAGCCCAGCGTGAAGCGTGATTTCGCCGTGGAACTCGCGCAGGCCCGCGACCGCGAGCGCACCTACCGTTCCACGCTGGTCGGCCCGCATCGCGACGAGGTGCAACTGCTGCTCAACGAAAAGTCCGCCGCACAGTTCGGCAGCGAAGGCCAGAAGCGTTCCCTGGCCATCGCGCTGAAAATGGCGCAGGCCGAATATCTGACCGGCCTGCACGGCTCGCCGCCCGTGTTGCTGATCGACGATGTGATGGGCGAACTCGACGCGAAACGGCGCGCCGGCCTGCTGCCTTTGCTGGAGCGGGCGAACCACGCGCGCGGCCAGGTGTTCATGACCTGCACCGAGGAGAACTGGCCGCAGGAGCTGGGCCGCGATTTGCAGCGGTGGGAGGTGAAGGGCGGGGCGCTGGGGAAGATTTGATCTGGAAGAAACACCGAGCATCCAACATCGAACATCGAACGCCCAACAACTGGGGCGGCCAGGGTTGGATGTTTTCTATCAACCTTTTCTCTTAGACGCTTACCGCTTCCGCCACCAGAGCATCAGTTCCAGTCCGGTGCGGTTTGGATAAGAGCGCGGCACCCATTCCTGGAGCAGTTCGAAGTGCGGCGAAAAACGTTCCAGCAATTCCTCGCGGGTGGTGCCGAAGGGCGGGCCTTCCTTGTCGGGAATGAGATAGTTCACCGCGAGATAATTGCCGCCCGGCCTGAGCCAGCGGCGCGCGGCCTGCACGTAATCTTCCCGGCGCGCGGGATCGATCGCGCAAAACAGCGTGTGCTCAAACACCCAGTCGAACGGTTGCGCCGGTGAGCCGCCGAGAAAATCGCCCAGTTGAAATTTCGCGGCCAGGCCCGTGCCAGCGGTGCGCTCATGCGCCAGCCGGACGGCCGAGGGGGCGACGTCGAAGCCGGTCGCATCGAAGCCGGCGGCGGCCCAGGCGCGCACGTCGTGGCCGAGGCCGCAGCCCGGCACGAGTACGGAGCCGTGTGGCAGTTGCGGCTGCGCGGCGAGAAAATCTACCAGCCCCGGCGAGGCTTCGCCCTTGTCCCACGGCATGTCTTGGGCCTGATATTTTGCCTCCCAGTCGGTGGTGCTCATCGGTGGTGCGGAAGGTTGGCCGGAACCGTGGGCGTCACGGTGCAGGCTGGCGCGGCTTCATGCTGAACGCCAGGGCGCGTCGCGTCGCCTCGCAATTGTCGGCGTCGAAGAAATCAACCGGATTAAAGTCGTCCGTCAGCACGCGGCCATGCCGGGGATTGGTGGCGCGCAGCGTGTCGAAGGCCGACGCGACCTGGCTTCGCGCCGCCGGATGGATGCGGTCCAGATCGGGCGTGCGCAGCAGCTTCAACTCCGGCACGTCGCCGGCGATGAAGAAGGTGTTTCCGTGCAGGGCCGCGTGAATGACCACGCTCGGAAAGACCGCGCGCAGAGTCTTGTCCAGCGACGCGGTGAAATAATCCTTGTCCGCCTCAAATTTTCCGAAGCAGTTTATCACCAGCACGCCGCCGGGCCGCAGCACTTGCCGCACGCCCGCGAACGCCTCGCGCGTCATCAGGTGCGAGGGGTTCGAGTCGCCCAGAAACGCGTCGAGCACCACGGCGTCATATTTTTTTGGGGTGCGGTTCACGAAATAACGCCCGTCGCCGATGGTGATGTTCAACTGTTCCGGCTTGAGGCCAAAATATTTTATCGCGACCGGCACCACCGCCGGATTGATCTCCACCACGTCCACCTGCACGCCGCCGCGCGCGAACTCCATCGGCACCACGCCCACGCCCATGCCGATGCAGAGCACGTCCGCGATGTTCGTGGTGTAGGCGCGGGCGAAGTCGTGGAGCGCGTAGGTGAACATCGAGAGGCTTTGGCCCGTCGTCGCGTCATACGTGTTCTGCGAGAGAAAATCGTTCAGGTAAAAACGCTGCGGACTGTTGTTCTTGTAGGTGAGCACCTGCAGCCGGCCAAAGTTGGAGTTGCCGCGAAACAGTTCGACAAAGGTCGGGTGTTGAAAGCGGTCGCTCTGCACGCCGAACACGCCGAGGCCCGCGCCCGCCAGCAAGACCAGCGCGGCCATTCCCGGCGCGGGTGATTTGCGGCCCCAGCCGAACAGATACCCGGCGCAGACCAGCATCAGGAGGAGCGCGGTGAGAAACATCGTCAGCGAATTCGGCAGGTAGGGGATGGTGAAGTAGCCGATCAGGATCGTGCCGACGAAACTGCCGAGCGTGCTGACGGCCGTGAGCCGGCCGACGTTGCCGCCGACACCCGCGACCGTCGAGGTGAGGACGTGGACGAAGAATGGCCCGACCATGGCCAGCAGCGCGAGCGGGACGAAAAAGAGCAGGGCCGACGCGAGCAGCGTGCCGACGGCGAGACTGCCGTCCCGGCTCAGGTCGAGGCACCAGTAGGCGACCGGCTCGCACAGTGGCACGGTGGCGGTGAGATAAACGGCGGCAAGCAGCACCGCCCAGTAGAGGCGCGTCGGCCGGGGCGAACGGGTCACCAGCCAGCCGCCGGCGTAGTAGCCGCAGGACAGGGCCACCAGCGTCACGGCGATCTGCGCCGTCCAGACGAAGTGCGAAGTGCCGACGTAGGGCGAGAGCATTTTCGCACCGAGAATTTCCACGATCATCACCACGGCCCCCGTCACGGCGGCGGTGAAATAGAGGTAGCGGCGCAGGCCGGCGGGCAGCGGGGCCGGGGCGGACGGGGCGGTGGAATTTTTCACGCGCCTGTTCTACGGGGCAAACGGCGCGGCGGCAAGCTGGAGAATTATTTTTTATAAGTCGTGAACTGGGAGTGCTGGCGTCCCGCCGGCTGCCCTTGCGCCCGCGTGCCGGCGAGACGCCAGCGCTCCCAGGTGTCCGCCCGTCTCTGGCCGGTCGCCGGTGCCGTCTCCTGATCGGGCCGCGCCGCCTTGACATCGCCGGGACCATCCCCAAAGCTTCCGCCCTAATTTATGGCCGAGCCGAAAGAAAATTTATTGATGGAGAAGATCGTCTCCCTGTGCAAACGCCGGGGGTTCATCTACCAGTCGTCGGAAATCTACGGCGGCATCAACGGTTTTTGGGATTACGGCCCGCTCGGCGCGGAGCTGAAACGCAACCTGCGCGACGCCTGGTGGCATTCCATGATGCGCCAGCGCGAGGATGTGGTGGGACTCGATGCGAGTATCATCATGCACCCGATGGTCTGGAAGGCGAGCGGGCATGTGGACACGTTTGCGGATCCGATGAGCACGTGTAAGCACTGCAAGAAGCTGATTCGCGCCGATCAGTGGTGGCCGCTGATGTGCGAGCAGCCATGGACGCAATCGCTGGCCGCGTTGACCGAATCGGTCACGAACCGCTTCAACACCGGCGACCTGCTCAAGTGGGCAAAAGGCAAGGGCAAGCAACTCGCGCCTAATCTCGCCTTGGTTCGTAATCCTGAAGTCACAATTTCCTGGCTGGTGCAGGAGGCGGAGAAGGGCAAGAACCCGACGGACGCGCGTGAATTTTATCTCTATCTTGCGACCGAGCAACTGGGCGCGACAGGTTTCATCACGCCCTGTCCGCACTGTGGCGGCGAATTAACCGAGCCGCGTCCGTTCAACCTGATGTTGCAAACGCATTATGGCCCGGTCGCCACGGACGAGAACATCGCCTATCTCCGGCCCGAGACCGCGCAGGCCATCTTCGTTCAGTTCAAAAACGTGTTTGATTCGTCGCGCGTGAAGGTGCCGTTCGGCATCGGCCAGATCGGCAAAGCGTTTCGCAATGAAATCACGCCGCGCAATTTCACCTTTCGCTCGCGGGAGTTTGAGCAGATGGAGCTGGAATTTTTCATCCGGCCCGATGAGGCGACCGAAGCCTTGCACGGCACGGTGGCGACGGTGCCGACGCAGGGGCATCCCGGCGAACCGCAGCCGAACTGGGGTTGGCAGGCGTGGCATCAATACTGGGTCGAGGAGCGCGTGCGCTTCTACGAGAACATTGGACTCCCGCGCCCCACGCTGGGCTTTCACCTTCAGACTTCAGCAGAACTCGCGCACTACGCCCGCGCCTGCACGGACATCCTGTTCAAGTTCCCTTTCAGCAAGGAGGAGGATGGCACGATCAAGGGCGATGAACTCGAAGGCATCGCGGCGCGCGGTGATTTTGACCTGAGCCAGCACGAAAAGTTTTCCGGCAAACCGCTCGGGGTGTTCGACGAGGAAGTGCGCGCCGCCTGGACGAAACTTCCCGACGAGCGCAAGCAGTCGATGCGTGAGGAATTCATCGAAGCGAAGACCCGCACGGGCCTCGACAAGAAAAAGCTCGCGCCGTCCGACGCCGCCGAGGCCGCGCGCAAGGAAGCTGACGCGTTCTTCGAGAAGCTCGCCAAGGGGCAGTTCGTGCCGCACGTCATCGAACCGTCCGCCGGTTTGGACCGCCTCACGCTCGCGCTCCTCTGCAACGCTTTCACCGAAATCACCGAGACCGATGACAAGGGCAAGAGCGAGACGCGCGTGGTCATGAAGTTTCATCCCCGCGTCGCGCCGATCAAAGTGGCGGTGCTGCCGCTGCTCAAGAACAAGCCCGACCTAGTGAAGAAGGCCCAGTCCGTGCGCGACCTGCTGCGCCCGTGGATGAATGTGTATTACGATGATGGCGGTTCGATTGGCCGCCGCTACGCGCGCCAGGACGAGGCGGGCACGCCTTTCTGTCTGACTATTGACTTCGACACGCTGGGCGAGAAACCGGAACTGCTCGACACGGTGACGTGGCGTGACCGCGACACGATGGAGCAGACGCGCGTGAAGATTTCCGAACTGCTGCCATTCTTGCTGGAGAAAATCCGCTGATCCGCCATGAGCCTGCCTGCCCGTTTATCCTATGCGTTCATCGCGCTGCTCATCATCGCGGCGGGTTGGCTGAAGCTGGCCATCCCGCTGGTCACGGTGCTGTTCTGTTTTTTTGCGCTGCACCTGCTCGCGTTTGGAGGCCGAAAATGGCTGGGGATCACGCTGTTTCTCATCCTGCTGGGCGGCGCGGGGACGGGCTTCTACCTGTTCGTGAAACAAAGCGCCACGGCGATTCCGCATATTGCTGAAACGACGATTCCGGTGGTGCTGGAATGGGCGGAGAGGCAGGGCGTCGAGCTGCCCTTCACGGATTTCAACAGTCTGCGCCAGCTCGCCATCTCCGCCATCAACGAGGAGATCAATGGCTTGGCCAAGTATGCCGGCGTGGCGCTGATTCAGGGCGCGGCCGTCCTCATCGGCATCGTGGTGGCGATCAGTCTGTTCCTCAATTCGAGGTTCGACCTAGAGACCGACCAGCCGGCGCAGAGCAACAATCTCTACACGCTGACCGCCGTCGAAATTGCCGAGCGTTTCAAGGTTTTTTACCGGAGCTTCGCCACGGTCATGGGCGCGCAGATCGCCATCTCGGCCATCAACACGGGGCTGACGGCGGGCTTTTTGTTCTGGAACCATCTGCCCTACGCCGGGGTGCTGGTCGGCATCACCTTCCTGTGCGGGCTGCTGCCCATCGTCGGCAACATCATCAGCAACACCCTCATTGTCGGCGTGGCGTTCACCATTTCTCCGAAGCTGGCCCTGTTCGCACTTGTGTTTCTGGTGGTGCTGCACAAGACGGAATATTTCCTCAACAGCAAGATCGTGGGCGACCGCATCCAGAATCCGATGTGGCTCACGCTCATCGGCCTCGTCCTCGGCGAGAAGCTGATGGGCATCCCCGGGATGATTCTCGCGCCGGTCATCCTCCACTACATCAAGGTCGAGGCCAAGCGCAGCCGCGTCTCCCGCACGGAGGGCGGCGCGGAGCGGATCGTCACCGCGGAAAGTCCCTGAAATGTCCGCGCCGGAAACCCGTCGGAGCGGCCTCGGCCCGACGCTCTGCGTCATCATCGTCATCAAGCTGGTGAAGGGCCTGCTGCTGCTGGCCATCGGCATCGGGCTGCTCAACCTTTCCGGCCCCGGTCTGGACGCGCAACTGGACCAGTTTCTCCGCTGGATTCATCTCGACCCGGAACGGCAGTTCTTCGCGGCACTCGGCGACAAGCTGCAACAGATCAGGCCGGAAAACATCCGGTGTGTGGGCATCGGCACCATGCTCCACAGTCTGCTCTCGCTCGGCGAGGGGGT
>CANMZY010000167.1:0-7143 GCA_947502425.1 Verrucomicrobiales bacterium | reverse complement strand
CAAAGGAGCGCGGCGCTTTTCAGGCGGAGAAGGATTTTAGCAAACTCACGGCTGCCGCGCTGCCGCTGCTCCGGCCGGATGGCGTGCTCCTCTGCTCGACCAACGCCGCGAAGCTGGAGCCGGAGAAGTTTCTGGAACAGGTGACGACGGCGGTGCGCGCAGCCGGCCGGAAAATTCTTCGGCAGCATTACGTTCCGCAACCGCCGGATTTCCCCGTCAGCCGCGCCGAGCCGGCCTATTTGAAAACAGTCTGGTTGAAGATCGGATGAATCACTTTTAATTCATCGAGCGGGAGATGAGGCTCGGCTGCGGCGGGCGGGAACGGCGGAGTATCAGCACGAAAATCATTCCCACCGCCGATGACGAACATGCCGCGTGAGCTGATACGCGCTTCCGGCAACGGCATGATCGCCGCCAGCGTCGGAGCGGGCGCGTTCGTCTGAATCGCCGGAGCGACGACGGCGGCTTCGACAACGGGCGTGGGCGGTTCACTTCCGCCCGCGGCTTTTCAACAACCGCTTTTATCTCGACCGGTTTCTCAGTCACCGGCGGATTTTCGTTCGCAACCGGTTTGATCGGCGCAAGGATCGCGACCGGCGCAGGCGGATCGGGCTGAAGCACGACGGCCTCGGACGGCGCGGCCTCGACCAGTTTAGCAACCACGACTTCTTTCGGTGCTCCGACCACCGGGGCCGGAGCGGGCGGCGAAACAGCGGGCATCTTGATCTCCGGCGGCGGCACGACGGCGGCGATTTTCGGCGCGGGGATTTCCGGCAGGGCAAACCGTTCCGTCGGCGAGTTGACCAGCCAGACGGTGATTTTTTCCCAGGCCGCCTTGATCTCCGCGTCGAACGGCGTGCCCTGGAGCGGCGCGTCACCGTCGGAGAAAAGAAAGACCGTCACGTCGCCGGCGGATTCGAGGACGGCGGCAACTTCTGGCCAGATGCGGTCGAAGCGCGTGTTTTTTTCAAAGCGCGCGCTTTTCAAATGCGTCTCAAAGAGGATGGCCAGCACGTCTTTGTGCAGGCCGTCTCCGTCGCAGGTTTGCAGTGGAATGTCCGTGTGCGTCTGCTCGTTGAAGGTCCAGAGGCCGAAGGTGTCGCCGGTCTGCATCCGCCCGCCCAGTCCAGCGCGCACCATTTCGCCGACGGCCTGCCGCATGGGCGTGTCGATGCGCGTCATGGAAAACGAGGTGTTGATGAGGAAGAAATAGCGGCTGGAAACCGCGGACGGGGTCCAACAGGAGCAGGCCAAGAGCAACGCCACCAGCGCCGCCGCCGGTTTCCAGTGCCAGAATTTTTAGCTTCGTTTCATGTTCAACGGGCGCGCTTGAACTTGGCGCGCTCACGCCGGTTGTGTTCTTTCAAATCGTTTTCCAGATCATCGCGGGCGGACTCGATGGCCCGGATAAAGTTCAGACAGCTTTGCGCCATGCCGCCCATGCCGATGACCATGTCCCGCTCGGCGTGGTCGTCGGTCACGACCAGCACCTCGCCGTAGGCGCGCAGCCGGAACGTGGCGCGCTCAATGATGTCATCGGCAGTTTGGCCCGTTCGGGAAAATAAAATTTCCACCTCCGGCGTGGACTTGATTTCGCCGCCGCCCGCCGCCACGCCGGTGGCGCCGTCGAAGACAATGGTGATGGGCGTGCCGATGGCGTCGCGGTACTGCGTGAGCGCGTGGACCAGCTCTTCCCGCGCCGCCGCCGAGTGGCGCGGTTTGCCGGGCGCGAGTTCGGGCCAGCCGTGCAACAGGCTGTAACCATCCACCATGATTCGTGCGAGAGCCATGCTCTCAGGATAGCGGCCGGACGGGTGAATTACAGGAATTTGTCAGCCAGCAACCAACGGGGCAACGATCGACCCACGACCGGGCCGGGCGCACCAAACCCGAAAACCAAAGACGAGTTACAGAAGGCAACGGAGAGAACGAAGCGGGAGATGGGGGCTGATCTGTCCGTGCTGCTCGATCCACGGACAAATAATCCTCTCGTCAGGTAAAAAGTTTCTGCCGTCACGTCATGGGCGGCCGCTGACTGCAAAAGGAGTGATCCAATCTCGTCATTGGCTGTGGCTGTGGTGGCCACCAACGGGCCGGGCGCGACGCGCGAGTTCGTGACCACGTTCGGATTGACGCAGCCCGGGGTGCGCGTCTCGCTGAAGGTGTATGTCATCCTCAACCCCGGCAACGAAGCCGGCAGCGCCACGGTGGTCATCCAGCGGCCGGTGTGAGAAGACGGCGGGATGGGGCGGATGGACGGCGGGTCTGTCGCCTTTTCCATTCCGATAATTACCGGCCACAATCAATAAACCTCCATCTGGACAAGCCCGAAACCCTGATTTAACCTCGGCACCAGTGAAAGTGAACAACGACAATCCGGTTGCTCAATAACAATGTTAGGCGTTTTCTCGCTTGTCCCGTAATATGAACCGAGCCTACCGAGTCGCCCTGATTTGCGGAGCCGTTCCGCTTCTCATCGGTGTCTCGATTTTTCTACTTTGGCTCATCACACGATGGAACTGGTTGATGATGGCAGGCATTGTCTCACTCTACGGCGGAGTTGCCGTCTTCCTCATCGGTGCCATTGCGCTTGCTCGCTTCTGCTGGCTCGCCTTCCGCACGCCGGAGCTACCGCGGCGGCGCCTTTGGCTCTCGACACTTGGTTGCGCCGCGTTGCTGCTCTCCAATTTCGCCGTGGCGGGCGGCATCACTGCAACCGTCATCGCCATCGAGACCCGTTACACGGTCATCATCCACAACACTTCACAACAGCCTCTCAACGGTGTTCGAGTATTCGGCGGCGGCTGCGAGGCAGACTTTGGCCCCATTCCACCCGGCGGCATTGTTCGACGCTCGTTCTGGATTCAGCACGACGGCGAGCTAGAGTTCCGCGTAGTGAGTGGAGCGACCACGCAAACCAAGACCATCGATGGCTACGTCACCAACAGCATGGGCGGCCACACAACAGTCACAATCAATCCAGATGGCACGATTTCCGTCTCCAACAAAAACGCCTAACCCATACGCTGCAGCGAACCCGGCCATCGCGCTCCGGTTGCAATCCAACGACTTCGTGGGCCGGGTCGCTGAGCTTGGGTCGTTAGGCGATTCTGCGCGCACTCCGAAGGAATGACATTAAGCGCCACATGAACACTCATCGAATTTACTCTCTTGCCGGCGCTCGTTTTCGGGCGAAGCGTATGCGAACTTTCGCACGGGTTATGCAGCTCGCCGACGGCTCCACCATTCTCGACATCGGCGGCTATCCCGGCACTTGGACAGATTTCCCGCACAAACCCTCCATCACCACGCTCAACCTTCATCACGTTGATTTTGTCCAGACGCCAGATTTGCCTCCCATCCGAACCAGAGTCGGGGACGGATGCAAGCTCGACTACGCTGATGCTAGTTTCGACATCGTCTTCTAACAGTGTTATCGAACATCTCAGTTCTTTCGAGCGGCAGCAGGCTTTTGCCAGCGAGGCCCGCCGCGTCGGTCGGGCGCTTTGGATTCAGACTCCCGCAAAAGAGTTTTTTATAGAGCCCCATCTTCTCGCTCCCTTCATTCACTATTTTCCTGTCTCTTTTCAGCGCAGACTAATTCGCCATTTCACCATCTGGGGCCTTGTGACCAAACCTTCTCCGGCCGCGATCGAGTCGTTCCTCCAAGAGGTTCGTCTGATTTCATTTGGTGAGATGCAGCAGCTTTTCCCCGATTGCAAAATCCATCGGGAAACCATATTGGGCTTCACCAAGAGCTATGTCGCAATCCGTGAAAGCGCCTAACCACCAAAGGATGGGAAGGACCGGAGCGCGCGGGGGATGTGGGGTTGGTTGAGAGTGTCAGCGCGCGGAGCGTCCTTTCCATCCGTTGTTGAACCCGCCCGTCAGTGTTTCCCGCGCCCGTCCCTCCCTTGCCTTTTGCTTTTCCGTCTCTCCTCCAGCCGCCACCGGTCTTTCCCGCCCGCGCCACACGCCGGGCCGCGGAGCCTGATCACGCCAGAACTTCGGTCAGCACTTCGCCATGCACATCGGTGAGCCGGCGCTCGATGCCGTTGTGGTAAAAACTGAGCCGTTCGTGATCGAGGCCGAGAATTTGCAGGATGGTCGCGTGGAAATCATAGACGGTGGCCACCTTCTCCACCGCCTTGTAGCCAAAGTCGTCGGTGGCGCCGTAACTGAACGGGGCCTTCACCCCCGCGCCCGCCAGCCATCCGGTGAAGCCGGAGGGATTGTGGTCGCGCCCGCTCGCCCCCGCCTGAAAGGTCGGCATGCGGCCAAACTCCGTACACCAGACGACGAGCGTGTCCTTGAGCAGGCCGCGCTGCTTGAGATCGGTGAGCAACGCGGCGGTGGGCTGGTCGAGCACCTCGCCGTGGACGGTGTATTGGGTCTTCAGAACTTTATGGCCGTCCCAGTTGCTCGTGCCTTCGCCGCCGACCTGATACGCGCCGTTGAGGAGCTGGACGAAGCGTACGCCTTTCTCGATCAGCCGCCGGGCGAGAATGCAGTTGCGCGCATAGGCCGCCTTGATTTCCTGGGTGCGACCGCCGGTGGCGTCGGCACCGTACATCTTGAGGACGTGCGCGGGTTCGGAGGAGATGTCGCTCACTTCCGGCACGGACAATTGCATGTGCGCGGCCAGTTCGTAGGCCGAGATGCGCGCGGCCAGTTCGGTGTCGCCGGGGTAACCGGCCAGATGATGCTGGTTGAGGCGTG
The DNA here is from genome assembly GCA_947502425.1 of Verrucomicrobiales bacterium. GTDB lineage: Bacteria > Verrucomicrobiota > Verrucomicrobiia > Limisphaerales > SIBH01 > SIBH01. Next base: position 2,424 of record CANMZY010000167.1, on the reverse strand, counting down.
CGATGAACTCGCGGGTGGCGCGGTCTTTCTCCGGGCTGATGCCGGCGGGCCGCGCGAGATTCCGGAGCGGTTTGGCGGCGTTGAAGTCGGTGCCCTGAAAGGCCGCCGGGAGAAATCCCGGATTCCAGCAGTTGCCGGCGGACTGCGGCACGCCGCGCGGATCGGGGATGGCCACGTAGGCGGGGAGATTGTCGTTGGCGCTGCCGAGCGCGTAGGTGGTCCACGCGCCGATGCTGGGAAAGCCGTCGAGGGTGAAGCCGGTGTTCATGAAATTCTCGCCGGGGCCGTGGGTGTTGGTCTTGCCCTTGAGCGAGTGGATGAAACACATCTCGTCCGCGAGATCGCCGAGGCGGGGGACGAGATCGGAAACCATCTTGCCGCATTTGCCGCGCGGGCGGAATTCCCACGGACTTCGGTTCAACGCGCCCTGTGCGCCCTGGAAGGTGACGAGCTTGTCGGCCCCCGGCATGGGCTGGCCGTGGCGTTTGATCAGCTCCGGCTTGTAGTCAAAGGTGTCGAGGTGGCTGCAGCCCCCGGCGGAGAAAATCATCAGCACCTGTTTCGCGCGCGGGGCGAAGTGCGGATCGCGAACGGCGTTGGGATTCGCCGGATTGATCTTTGGACGGATGGGCGTCTTGCGGGCGGGCTCGGCGGCCAGCAGTCCGTCGCGCCCGAGCAACTGGGCCAGCGCCATGCCGCTCAACGCCGTGGCGCTGTGGCTGAGAAACGCGCGCCGGTTCAGGAAGGGATGGATTCGTTCGGGCATGGCCATAAGTTTAGAAGACGAAAAGAAACTCGCTCGTGTTGTAGAGGGCGCGGCAGAAGGCCTCGAGGCCCAGCTCGCGGATCACGGCCGCCGATTCCTTGCGCTCATACTGGTCCGGCTCGCGCGCATACATCAGTTGAAAGGCGCGGGTGACCGCCGCCTCGGCCTCCGTCCCGGTCTCGCGTTGCAACCGCGCGGACAGCAGCCCGGCCTGCTCGATCACGAAGTTGCTGTTGAACAGATTCAGCGCCTGGAGCGGGGTGTTCGAGCGGCTGCGCCGGGGCATGACCTGGTTACCGCTCGGACAGTCGAACGCGCCGAAGACCGAGTCCTGTTCCTGGCGGATGCGCGTGAGATAGACCATGCGCCGGAATTCGTTGACGGTGAATTTCTCCTTCGGGAAATAGCGGTCCACGTTGTCCGCCTCCTTTCGTTGCAAGGTGAAGCCGGGGCCGCCCATCCGCAGATCAAGCGCGCCGGAGGTCGCGAGCACGCAATCGCGAATCGCCTCCGCCTCCAGCCGGCGCGGCGGGAAACGCCAGAGCAGCCGCGCGTCGGCATCCACGGCCAGGCCGTCGCGCCGCGGCGTGGCGGACTGCCCGAACGTCCGGGCGAGAAGGATTTTTTTCTGCACCTGCTTGACGGACCAGCCGCCGCTGACGAACTCGTCCGCGAGCCAGTCGAGCAGCGCGGGGTTCACGGGCGTGCTGCCGTTCGCGCCGAAATCTCCCGGTGTGTCCACGAGGCCCGCGCCAAAGATGTAGTGCCAGATGCGGTTCACCATCACCCGCGCCGTGAGCGGATTCTTGGGGCTGGCAATCCACTCCGCGAGCTTGAGGCGGCGCTGTTGCTCGGGGGTTGCCACGTCGAGGCCGAGCGTCCCCAGCACGGTCACCGCGCCCGGCCCGACCACTTCGCGTTCCTGCATGGGATCACCGCGATAAAGCCGGTGCGTGGGCTTGGGCTGGGAAAAGGTTCCGATCCACGCGGACTGGCCGCCGGATTGTTTGGTCATCTGCGCCCGGGCCAGACGAATCTGCTCCTGCAAATCGCGCGCGGCCGCGGCGTCCGCAGCGGTGAGGCGTTTCAGAAAGGCGTTCGGATCGGAGGCGCCGCTGGATTCGTGATCACGGGCCGAGGCGATCTCCGTCCACTTCCCCGGCTCCAGCGCCGCCTCGATCCGATAGTCCGTCGGGACGCGGTCCTTGAATCCGCCGCTGCGGTCCCGGCTCCAGACGATGCGTTGAATCTGTTTCTTGGCGGGAAAATCAAGCTGCACCCAGCCCCGGCCGGCGGTGTCGGAAATCCAGCTCTTGCTGTTGCCGGTCTGGCCGTCATTGAGATGTTCGAGTTGGTGGATGGGATGACCCGCCAGCGTGCCGGAAGCAGTCGGCTTGGTCCCGGCGGAGGCGAGCGCCACGTTCGCGCCCTGGCCGTCGTAAATTTCCAACTCATCAATGCCTGGCTGCCCGCTCGAAGCGGCGAGGATGGTGAAGCGCACCGCCGTCGCCTCCACCGGCGAAAAAATTTCCTCGTTCGATTGCGAGTTCACCGCCGGCCGAAGCGCCTTTCCCGGAGTCCCGCCGGACTTGGCCGTCGCCGCCTTCTGCTTGAGCGTGGCCAGGGCGGACTCCTTCGCGGTCACTTCCGCCTGAAGC
>CANMZY010000166.1:0-7160 GCA_947502425.1 Verrucomicrobiales bacterium | reverse complement strand
ATCGACACCAGCGTCGCCTCGCAGCGCTTCACCACGGACTGCGAGGTCTGCTGCCGGCCCTTCGAGGTCTGCGCCGAATGCGAGCCGGGGGAAATCGTGAGCCTGTCCGTGTCGGGTGACTGATTTGGGACCGTAAAAAATTCTTTATGTCCTTTGCCCCCGGCCGCAGTTAATACTCTCCGCACTATGACACCAAACATTGTTCTCTGGATTTACATCGCACTGCTCATCGCGGGCGGCCTCATGGGCTTTCTCAAGGCGAAAAGCAAAATGTCCCTCATCATGTCGCTCGCCTTCGCCGTGCCGCTGGCCCTCTGCGCGCTCGACATTCTAAAAGTCTATTACCTGGCCGACGCGATCATCGGCGTGCTGCTCGTCTTTTTCGGGATGCGCTTCGTCAAGGGCCGCAAATTCATGCCGGGCGGCTTGATGTCCATCGCCTCCGTGCTCGCGCTCGTGGCCCGGCTGTTCCTGCTGAGGTAAGCGCCTGCCTCCTCCACCGTGCCGGTTAAAAATCTTCCAATCTGGGAAATTCACGGCGCCATCGTGGACACGCTCCGCGGCGGCAACCGCCTCGTGCTCGTCGCGCCGACCGGCTCCGGCAAAACCACCCAAGTCCCACAGATGCTCCTCGACGCGGGCCTCGCGGGCGAAAAGAAAATCGTCGTCCTCCAGCCGCGCCGGGTCGCCGCGCGGACGGTGGCCGCGCGTGTCGCGTGGGAACGCAACAGCAAACTCGGCCACGAAGTCGGCTACCAGATTCGTTTCGAGGACCACACCAGTCTCGGCACGCGCATTTGTTTTGTGACCGAGGGCATTTTGCTGCGCTGGCTGCAGGACGACCGTGACCTGGCCGACGTGTCGCTGGTGCTTTTCGACGAATTTCACGAACGCAATTTGTTGAGCGACGTTTCGCTCGCCCTCGTGAAGCAGCTTCAAGAAACGCGGCGGCCCGATTTGAAAATGATCGTCATGTCCGCCACGCTCGACGCCGCGCCGGTCGCGGCGTATCTGGAGTCCGGCGGCTCAGCGGCCGCGGCCAAAGTCCCCTGCCCCATCCTTATTTCCGAAGGTACAAATTTTCCCGTCGAAATCCGTTACCTCGATCATCACGACGAACGCTCCATCACCGAGCAGGCCGCCGACGCCGTGGAGCACATCGTCCATTCCAGCGCGCCCGGCGACGTGCTGGTCTTCATGCCCGGCATGGGCGAGATCAACTCCACCATCGGTGCGTTGCGCGCGGCCCGGCTGGCCGAACGCTGCGCGTTCATCCCGCTCCACGGCGAACTGCCGGCGGAGGAACAAGATCTCGCGTTCGCCCCGAATCCATTGCGAAAAATTGTCGTCGCCACCAACGTCGCGGAAACCTCCGTGACCATCGACGGCATCCGGCACGTCGTGGACGGCGGCGTGGCGCGCGTAGCCCGCTACGACGCCGAGCGCGGCATCGGCACGCTCTTCCTGGAGGAGATCAGCCGCGCCTCCGCCGACCAGCGCAAGGGCCGCGCCGGCCGAACCGCGCCGGGCACCTGCCACCGACTGTGGACCGAGAGCGGGCATTTGAACCGGCCTGAGCGCAACACTCCGGAAATTCAGCGGAGCGATCTCGCTGAAGTCGTGTTGCTCCTGCACTCACTCGGCATCAAGCGCGCGGCGACTTTCGACTGGCTCGACAAGCCTGATCCGCAGTCCGTCGAGCGTGCGGAGCGGCTGCTGGTGACGCTGGGAGCGATTCGTTCGGGCTCGGGAACGGCAGAGGGGAAAGGAGGAAACGGAGAAAGGGAGAATCCCCTCCTGCCCTCTTTCCCCCCTTCTCCCGGGCCTCGCGACTCATCCTCCGGCGACCTCACCCCCATCGGCCGCCAGATGCTCCGTCTGCCGATGCACCCGCGCTATTCGCGGATGCTCGTCGAGGCGTCGGCGCGCGGCTGCGTCCCCGACGCCGCACTCTGTGCCGCGCTGGTCAGCGGACGCGATCTGCTGATGCGGTTGGGCCGCGACGACAAGCATATATCCGAGGCGCGCGAACTTTTTGAAGCGAGCCAGGACTCGGATTTCTACACGCTGATGCGCGCCCACCAGTTTGCGAAGAACAGCGGCTTCAACCTCGAAACCTGCCGCCGCCATGGCATTCACGCGCAGACCGCGCGGCAGGTAGAACAGACCTTCGAGCAGTTGATGCAGATCGCGGAGCGGCAGCGACTGATCGAAAAGCCCGAACCAGAAGGCGCGGCAAATCCAAAATCTAAAATTCAAAATTTGAAATCCGACGACGCGCTGCCCCGCTGTCTCATGGCCGGCTTCATCGACCAGCTCTGCCTCCGGCGTGATCAGGGTTCGCTCGAATGCGACCTGACCGAGGGCCGCCACGGCACACTGGTGCGCGAAAGCGTGGTGCAAAATTCACCACTGTTTGTCACCGCGAACATCCGTGAAGTGCCGTCCCGCGGCTCGCAGAATCTCACCCTCCTCACGCTCGCCACGGCGGTGAAACGCGAGTGGATCGAAGAGATGTTTCCGCAAAATCTGACCGTGCGGATCGAGCATCTCTACGACCGCACTCACAAGCGCGTCGCGGCGGTGAAGCTGGTGCGCTTCGGCGATCTCGTCATTCATTACGAGCATCAGCGCGAGGTCGAGCCGGCGGCGTCCGGACGCGCCCTGGCCGAGGCGTGGAGAAAGAATTATTTTGAGCTGCCGCTTTTCAATCACGAGGTGAAACAGTTCATCGCGCGCGTGAACCTGCTCTGCGCCGTTTCGCCGGAACTGGATTTTCCGCCGTTCGACGAGACGGCTCTGGTGTCGTGTGCGGCGCGGGCCTTCGACGGCCTGACGCTGGCGAAGGAAGCTCAGGGCACGCCGTTGCGCGACATCTTCCTGCAGCATCTCGCGCCGGAACAGCGCGGCTGGCTTGATGAACTTGTGCCGGGGTCGATCCCGTGGCTCGACGGGAAAAAGGCAAAACTCCTTTACGCCGAAGCCGCGCGCGACGAAGACGGCGAACCGAATCCTCCGGAGCTGCAGGTGAAACTGCACGAGATTTTGCAGCTCAAAGAGCACCCGCGCCTCTGCGAAGGGAAATTGCCGGTGAAGCTCTGGCTCTGCGCGCCCGACGGTAAACGGCTCGAGGCGACGTTTGATTTTCCCGCCTTCAAAAAAATTTCCTTCCCCAAACTCAAGCCGCAGCTCCAGAAAAAATATCCGAACGCGAACTGGCTGTAATGGTCTGTCGCCGGTTCCCTGGGAGCGTGGCATCACGGCGGGGTGTTGGTGGGGAAGTGAACCGACTGGCCGACGAGACGCCGGCGCTCCCAGGTCTCCAGTGAAGATCAGCGGCTCAAAATAATTTTGAAGATTTTTGATAAAACCGGACTTTTCCGAGCGTATTACTCGGCAGAGGGGGTAGTTGTTTGGGTTCTCTTTTTGCAGTGGTCAGCGCGATTCCTCAAGGAGGGAATCAAAGGCATCTCCTGCCACAGCCAATTCATCCGGGCGGTGGCGCTGACATCGGGTGGCGTCCGCCCCCCTGCCGTTCGGGGCAGCCACGGGTGCCACCCGCCTTCCCTGCCCGACGGATCCGGAGGCCCTGGGAGACGGACACCGCCGGAATGGCCCCAGGGATTGGGGGTGCCTCGGATCCAGCCTGGAGTTCCAGGCGCGAAACTTTCTTTCGGAGAATTCTCCTCATGAACCTCGTGGCAACCGACGTGAGGAGGCTCGCTCTTTTTCTGGCGAGGGAGGTCAGAGCCTCCTCACATCGGCTGCTAGGGTTCAAGGAATCAAGGCGCGAAACGGCGCAACATGGCCTGCGCCGACTCGACGGCCACCGCGCCGGCGTAGCTGTCCGCCGGGTGCAGATCATGCATCGTCCAGCGCGATGCCTCGCCGCCCTCGACGCTCAGCAGCCGCGCCGGCCCGCCGACCGAGACCTCGAATTGCTCCAACCCGAGCGACAGCCCCTCACCCCGCGCCTTCACGAAGGCTTCCTTGCGCGTCCAGCATTCAAAGAACGCCGCCGTCTGCCCGGCCGCGGGCAGCGCGCGCAGTTGCGTCACTTCAACCGGCGCAAAAAACCGCTCCGCCACCGAGTCGCACGCAAAATCCTCACGCACCTGCTCGACATCGACGCCCACGCGGTGGTGGCGGGTGAAGGCGAAGGCGGCGAGTTCGCCGGAATGCGAGAGGTTGAACTGGAGCGGCGCCGGGACGGGAAGTTCCGGCTTGCCGTGGGCGTTGAGGATGAACTGGATTTTTTCCGGCGCAGTCCGCAGGTAGCGGCCAAGCAACATTCGCAATCTTCCGCGGGCGGTGACAAAGGCCGCGCGGTCCTTGGGAAAATGAAATCGGGCAGCCCGCGCCTGTTCATCGGGAGAAAGGAGGCGCGCAAGTTGGGAAACGGATTCCTCGGCCGCCGGCAGAACCGAGAGCCAGACGTGCACCTCCTCCGCCGCGAGCGCTGGAAACTCCGCCGGGACGAGCCACTCTGGGTGGAGAACGGGCATCGCGGAACTCAGGGCCGGGCGGCGGTGTTCCTGATTTCCGCCACCTCGGCAAGCGGGAGCGGAAGCGGGCCGAGCGTCAGGTCATCCACCACCACGGTGCCCTCCTTGAACGTGAGGCTCTTCACCTTGAGCACCGAGCCGTCGGCCAGGCGCACTTCGTAGGGGGAAGCGGCGGGGGTGATGTTGTTAAAGACCACGGCCAGCACCTCCTGCTTGTTGAGCGGAAAATTTTTGATGCCAAACAACACCGAGCTGGTCTTGAGCGCACCGCTATTGATGCCCTTGAACTCGCTCTCAAAAAAATCGCCGAAACGTAGAAACACCCCGGCCCGGTTGGTCGAACCCTCGAACGGAACTGGATTGACGGTCGGACGCACCGCCAGCCGGGCCGAATTGTAAATACCGACGGAAAAATCCTTCCGTCCGGCAAAGGCCAGCTTGAGCGACGACTCGTCCGCCGACGTCACGTCGCCGGCCAGAAACGATCCGTGACGAAGGAACAGACCCTTGCCTGATGGGGGCATCGTGAGGGGCACCGGCCGGAGCTTCTCCGGCGGCACGTCCAGGCTGGGGACGAAACCAAGATAACTGGGCGAGATGTGATCCAAGCCCTGTCCCCGGCTGACCCAGCCAAGCTGCATGTTTGCCTGCGCGTTGGTCTTGGTGAATTCCAGGCGCACGGAATAACTTTCATTGGATTTGAGAAGCCACTGTTTCGCACCCAGTCGCTTCTTGGGATCACCATCGAACGGGTTGGGCGGGACGAGTTCGTCGTTGATCCAGAGTTTCGCCGCCTCACCGCCATCGCGGCAGAAGACATAGTTGGTGGAAGCTCTGGGTGTGAGCTGTCCGGTCCAGCGTACAGAGAAACTGTTCGTCCCGAGGTTTGTATCTGAGGAACCGTGTCCCCAGGAAAAAGCGATCCGGGGATCCAACCGGGCCAGCAGCGGCTGCTTGAAATCCGGATCTCTGAAATAGTCGCCCTGCAGGGCGTAGAACTTGATCCGCACCTGGCCGGCAACGGCCGCGCTGGTATTACGCCAGGTCGAATTCGCCGCGATCAGACCGACCCGGTGCTGAATCCGCTCGCTCCGGCCTCCCGCCCTGATCAGCTCCCGGCCAGAGGCAAAGCCGACACCTTCTTTGCCCGCCAGAAACCAGTTGGTGCCATTCTGGGAAAAATACGCCTCGCATTGGTTGTCCCGCCGCGTCAGGCGGAGCCAGCACGGCAGCGTCACGGTGGGGGCGGCCAGATTGGCGGCTATGTGTTGCGAGTAGTCTCTGCGCCGGAAGAAGCGAATCTTCCCATCCGAGCGCACCGTTAAACCGACATGCCGGCCGAGAACGCCAAAGCCCTCGTCCATCATCAGGCCCGCCGTCGCCGTGTCACCGGCGACGCTCAGGGAATCAAAGCGCGCCACAATTTCGCCGTCGGTGTGGAGCGGCCGGGAAAGATAGTGAAAGGCATCGTGATTGGTGCCGGAGCCGCCGGCGTAAAGGGTGAAGGAGCCATTCGTCTGCCGGGAGATTCCCCGGCCGATGCCGAAGTCCTGCGCTCTCCAGTCATCCGCCAGCAGATGATCCAGGTAGGGGGGGACTCCCTCGCCCAGGCGGGCTTGAAGCAGATTGTTAAACGGAACATTTTCCACCGGCCCGCCGCCGGTCTTGATCTGGAGCGCGCCCGCGGCACCGAACTGCAATTCACCCGCGAACGAGCGGCCATCGAGCGTGTGGACAGTGGCCGCCCGCCCAAGACCGGCCAGCAGCAGCAGAACCGCCGCAACGGACAATAATTTCAAAATATCGCGCAAGTCAGACATCGTGGATCGGGCCGGATGCAAATGGCCCGGCTGTTGTTGGCGTGTTTCGACGCGACTGGCAATTGAAAATTCACCGAGACCCCGGGCGAAACATAGCGGCTCAAGGCAAGTAGAAGAGACGGTAGAAGCGGAGGCCGCCAAGGCCGCTAGTCTGCGAACCGTCGTCCGTGAAGGAGAAGGATCTGTTGGTGGAGGTGACGAGATTGGTGAACGTGGTCCAGATCCGGGGCGGAGTGATGTCGGCAGTCCACTCGACCTTGAACGGCTCGTGGCTAGGCGCGGTCCAGGTCAACTTGAGGCCGTTCGTCACCAGGGTGATCATAAAATCGGTCGGGGGCAAAATGCTGTTCACGATGACGACGAAGGAATTGGTCGCGCTGAGGGACGGGGTGCCGTCATCGAAAACGCGGATGACGACAGTGCCGGGGCCTTGGACCTCGGACGGCGTCCAGTCAATGACACCGGCGGGCGAGACGGTCAGTCCGGCGGGGCCGCTGACGAGCGCGAAGGTGAGCGTGTTGGCGGGAAGATCCAGGTCGGTGGCGGTCGCGGTGGCGGTGAAGGGCACTTGATCGAGGATATTCGTGTTCGGCGGCAGGATCAGGACCGGCGGGGCGTTTTCGCTGGCGCGCACCGAGTAGCTGACCGGGCCGGCGGTCTGGCTGACCACGGTGAGATACCAGTCACCCGGCGTGAGCGCGACGGGCGGGGAAGAAGTCAGCACGATGATCTGCTCGGCGGCGGCGCCGGGATTGACGCTGGCGTAATGGAAGTTGGTGCCAGAGGGTAGCGGCAGGCCGCGGCGCAGATACAGGTCCACGTTGCCGGAAGGGCT
>CANMZY010000165.1:0-7178 GCA_947502425.1 Verrucomicrobiales bacterium | reverse complement strand
CCGAAGTTTTTCAGGCCCCTTGAGCGTCAGTAGCCACCCGTCCTCTCCGAAATTTCAAAACGCATCTTTATTCAGCGTCTCCCTAGACGGATGTCACCAATGTGCCGGCTCTGTTGGGCGGGCAATGGACGGTCACCAACGACTTCTCCGCTGGCGTGCAGTATTACCGGCTGCGCAATCCGTAGCCTGCCTACCCACCGCCCGCACCCCGGCCGCAGATTGCGAAAGTCCGGCCGCACCGGCCCCGGCGCGGCTACGAACTCGCACTGGTGTAGCGGCGCACGGAACAGCGCCAGCCGATTTCCGAAACGAGCAGGCAGGCCGCGCTCATGCCAAGCAGCAGCAGCATCTCGGACGGGGAACTGAGCTTGTTCACGAGCAGCTTCGCCGGGACGTTCGCGACGAGCAGCATCGGCAGGACGAAGGTGAAGAATGATTTGAAGAAGCCGCGAAAAGCCGATTCCGGCAGGCGCGCGATGTTGAAGAGGTTGTAATAGCCCCAGACGAAACCCTGCGCCTTCACCGTCCAGAAGCTGATGCACGCGAGCAGGAACATCAGCGAATAATGGATGATCACGCCGGCGCCGGCGAGCAGGAAAAAGCCGAGCACCTCCGCCACGCCGGGCGAGAACTGGAGCCGCCGCGCGGCGTAAATCATCACGGCGAGCGCGGAGGCGGCGTTCACGAACCCGCCGAGGTCCACCTGGCGCAGCGAGAGGATGAAGCGCGTGTTGACCGGCAGCATTAGCATGAAATCGAGCCGGCCCGTGCGGATGAGTTCCGAGAGCTGCACGCAGTTGGTCAGAAAAAACGCGAGGAAGATCTGCTGAATGAAATGGCTCGCGCCCATCAGCAGCACCACCTTCCATTTCGTCCAGTCGCGGATGTGGTCGGTGTGCGAATAGATGACGGCGATGAATGAAAGCTGGAGCGCGAACCAGAGCAGCTCGACGAAAATCCAGAGGATGAAGTTGGATTTAAAACCCAGTTCGCGCGTGACGGAGGTTTTCCAGAGCGCGACGTAGATGGTCCAGTAGCGCGCGAGGCCGTGGGGGCGTCGGGGAGGTTCGATGGGGAGCGGGGCGTTCATTTCATCCTCCCACCGCCGAGTATTTGCGGATGCCCCGGCTCCAGACCCAGCGCGCGAGAAGATAGGCGGCCACGACCCAGGCGGCCTGGATCAGCAACCCCTGCCCCACCGCCGCGCCAGTCGTGCGGCCCAGCCAGATGCTCACCGGAAAATAAAGCTGGTACGGAAACGGCGTGAAGCGCAGCACCTGCTCGACCGCCGGCGGCAGAATGTCGAGCGGGAACAGGTGGCCGCTGGCGATGTATTCAAACGCGAAGAGGATGAAAATGACGGTGCTCACCTCCTGCATCCAGAAGGCCAGCAGCGCCATGGTGTAGCTCAGGAAAAATTGCAGCAGCCCCGTCATGACGACGGACAACAGGAAATACCCGAAGGTCGCGGCGGCGGCGGGCAGCGAAAAATCTTCCCGGAACCAGAGCACAAAGAGCGTCGTCGGCACGATCGCGACCACCATGTAAACCAGCCGGCCCGCGCCGAAGAGGCAGAGCCGGTAGCCGAGGAAATCAATCGGCTTGAGCAGAAACTGGCTGATGTTCCCGTCCTTGATATCGGTGGCGATCTGCCAGTCGTCCTCGTTCACCGCCGTCAGCGCATCGACGATGGTGAGGACGAGGTAATACGAAATCATCCCGGCCAGCGAGTAGCCGGAGATCGTGTCCGTGCGTCCGTCGTAGATGGCCCGCCAGAGCGCGATGGTGGCGAGCAGCGGGACGAAGCCGAACACGCACCGGAAGAGAAAGTTCATCCGGTAGGTGAGCGTGTTCTGAATCCCGATGTTAATGACGTGCCAGTATTTTTTCACGGGGTGGGAAAGGAGAGGGCGACGGGAACAGGCAAACACATTCTGGCGCGGCCCCCGTTAGGAGTTCTGATTCCAGGCGGCACGATGCAGACGGAAAATCCCCTCTCCCCAACCCTCTCCCCGTCCGACGGGTTGAGGGAGGAACTTCGCAAGAATTCGTATGCATCACCGTTGAGTGAACTCACGAACGCCCGCGCATCCTTCTCCCTCTCCCCATCCGATGGGGAGAGGGCCGGGGTGAGGGGCGCATACAACCGCCTGATCCGGGCTTCCGGTGGCCCGGCACATTCAGCACGGTTTACCGCGTAAACGCGGAACTCCGAACGAAACGCCGGCCTGCTTTTGCGTCCGGTTGCGTCCGAAACCGTTCGGCAGGCAGAGATCATTTGCGCCGGTCCTGCTTCGCGGCCTCGATGAAAAAGTGGTTCAGGCGGTCGCTGTCGATGACGAACTGGAAAAAGCAGATGGCCATTTCGTCCTTGGTCTGCTCGCCCCAGCGCACGGGCTTCGGCGGCTTGCTCGGGTTGCGGAGGTTGCCGGCGGAGTTGTCGAAGAGATGCGTCATTTCCAGCTTCGTCCCGCACGGCAGCTTGACCGGCGTGACGTATTGATATTGATCCTGCCAGTCGAAGTCCCAGTTTTTCACCCAGAGCATCGGCCGGACGGTGCCATCCGGCAGCGTGGCGGTGATCTTCATTTCCTTGCCGAGCAGATGCGCGTGCGGCCAGATGCTGATGACCTCCACGTCTCCGGGAATGACGAAGGAGGCCTGGATCTTGAAATCGCTTTTGCCCGGCGGAATCACCAGGAACGGCCCGATGAACGGAAAAGTCATGGCGATTCGTTTCGCCGGCTTGCTGGAAAAATAAAGCCCGACCTGCGACTGCTCCTGCTCCGGCTTGCCGCTCGGATGCAGATGGGACTGGATGACCAGGTCGGATTCCTTCTTGAGGATGCGCACCACGCCGTCGGGCAGGCGGCGCGGATAATTGCCCGGTGCCCAGCCGGTCAGGTCGGCGCTGGGCTTGAAGCCCACGCCGCCGAAGGAGCGGTAGCCGACGCCGGGATCCTTCGCGTCGAGCTGCCGCGCCGTGCCGGTGACATCGGTGAAGAGAAGTGCATGGTGCGCCACGCGGCGGTTGCCGGGACGAAATTCCACGGCGTTGAGGTACTTGTCCTCCTTCAAATTCATCGGCAGCACGAAGCACTGATAAACATCCGGGCCTTCGGCGGGAACCGTGAAAGGCTGCGGCATTTTCAAAACCAGGTCCGGCTGGCCGAGCATCCATCCTTCGACAAACTTCGGCGGCGGCGGCAGGTCGGCGGGCCGGCCCGGCTTCATGCCTTCATCGAACCATTGCCGGAACATTCCGATCTGCTCGCTGGTCAGTCGGCGCGAGTCCTTGAATTCGCCGAAGCCGGGCTCCGCGTGCCACGGCGGCATGTAGCGTTCCTCCGTGACGCGCACAATGCCCCGGGCCTTCTTGCGGACATTCTCGTAGGTCAGCAGCGGAAACGGCGCGACCTCGCCGGCGCGATGGCAGACCGCGCAGTTTTTGAAGACAATGGGCGCGAGATCCTTGTTGAAGGTGAGCGTCCCGGCGGGCTTCGGCACATAGGGCGCGTCCGCCGCGAACATCGGCGCGGCCAGCAGGAGCAGCAGCGGCCAGAAAAGTTTTTGCGCTTTCATTTCGGGATGTAACAGCCGACGGCGGTGGTGATCGGGGCCGCGAACGACTTGCCCGCCAGCAGTGCGTCCAGCGCGTCGCGCAGGTCATGCTGGGTCGGCTCCGGACGGCGCTGGCCCAGACCGGCGTACAAATCATTGATGCGTCCGCGATAGAACAATTTTCCATCCGCCGTTAGGACGGCGGCTTCGGGCGTGACCGTGGCCTGGGTCAGTTTCACCAGCCGATGCTTCGGATCGAGCAGGACCGGGCAGCGAAAGCCGAATTCTTTCGCGTGTTGCTGCGCCGGCGCCGGCGTCAAGTCCGGGTCCACCTGGACCAGATAGAAGCCGATGCCCTTCGCGGTGCAGGTCTCGGCCAGACGGTTCATCTCCGGCGCGTAACCGTTGGAGATCGGACAGTCGCTCGTGATGAAGATGAAGACGACCGGCTGCTTCGCGGCGAGGGGCGTGTGCGCTTTGCCGTTCATGTCCTGAAAGGTGAGCGGCTGCCCGGCGGTGCAGCCCAGCATCGCCAGCAGCACCACGGCCCACCGCAGATTTTTGGAAATGGATTTCATGGCACGGGCCTCTCCTCCGAAATCATGCGGTCGAGCGCGCCCCTCCCCACGAACCTCCTAGCAGCCGACGTGAGGAGGCTCACTCTATTTCTCCCGAAAGAATTCAGAGCCTCCCCGCGTCGGCTCCTACGGCTCATGGGGAGTGTTCGCTCGGCTGGCATCGCTCCCTCTCAGGTCAGCGGAATCACCTCGTCCAGGAGCATCACCGGAATGTCCTGGCGCACCGGATACAGATATTTTCCGTCCTCGCGCACGAGGCCAGCCGGCAATTTTTCTTGCAGCGCCTGGCCGCCGCAGTTGCGCAATTTACCGGTGGCGATGCGCCCACTGAGCCGGGCTAGCAACCCGGCGGCGTCGGGGGTGAGCGGTTGGCGGGTTTCGGGGCAACGGAGCAGCTTCAACAGTTCGGCATCAATCATAATTCAACAGCTTTTACGGCGGCGGCATAAACCTGCTTCAACGGCACCCCGGCCTGCGCGGCCAGTCGGCGGCACGATTCAAATTCCGGCGCGGCCTGCACCAGCGCGCCGTCGAGGAAACCGAGCTTCACCTCCACTTCACCAAACGGCGTCCGCACCCGGCGGATTTCGCGGCGCAACTTCCGCCGCTGGGCTGGCGCACGGCGCACGCCAAACGCGCTGGTCTGGCGCAGCATCAGTTCGGTGAACTGATCCGCCGCGCCCTCGGCGCAGAGCACGGTGAGCAGGACGCCCGGCCGGTTTTTTTTCATCTGAATGGGCGTGTGAAAAACATCGAGCGCCCCCGCCGCCAGCGCGCTCTCCACAAACGCACCGAGAATCTCCGCATTGATGTCATCCAAATTCGTCTCCAGCACCGCAATGGTGTCCGTCTCCCAATCATGCCCGCCCGCGTCCGCCGCCACCGCAACCGCTGCCGCTCCACTGGGCACTGCGCACCGAGCACTGAGCACTTCCTCAACCCCCAGCACCGCCCGCAGCACATTCGGCCGCGTCCTGCCCTGCCGCCCGCCCAGGCCGTAGCCGATCTTTTGCGCCGTGAGGTTCTTCAACGGGCCGAAACTTTCCGCGAACTCCCCGAGAATCGCCGCGCCCGTCGGCGTGATCAGTTCGCCCGGCTCCTCGCACTGGCTGAGGGCGACACCGCGCGCGCCGAGAATTTCCAGCGTCGCCGGGGCCGGGAGCGGGAAAATGCCGTGCGCGCATTTCACCGTGCCGGTGCCTTCCACCGCGGCGGAAGCGACCACGCGCGGCCGGCCGAGCATTTCCAGCGCAAGGCACGCGCCCACGATATCGACGATGGAATCAACCGCGCCGACTTCATGAAAGTGAACCTGCTCCGGCGGGTGGCCGTGAATTTTCCCCTCGGCGACCGCAATGCGAAGAAAAACCGCGACGGCCTTGTCCTTCACCCACGCAGAAAGTTTACTAGCCGTGATGAGCTGCTTAATCTCGGAAAAATTGCGCGCGTGGTCGTGGGAATGTTTGTCTTCGCCGTGTTTGTGTTCATGTCCGTGTCCGTGGTCATAGTGGTGCGCCTGAACGTGATCCGACAGATGCACATCAAACTTCGTGCCGGCGATTCCCCCGCGCTCCTGCCGCGACACGTGCAGGTGGAATCCATCGAGTTCGAGTTTGGCGAGTTCGTGTTCGAGTTGATGAGCGTCCACGCCGAGGTCGAGGAGCGCGCCGATGAACATGTCGCCACTGATGCCGCTGAAGATGTCGAGGTGAAGGGTTTTCATCAAAGAGAGTGCGCATCCATCCAACATCCACCATCGCACAACCAAGGTGCGCCGCTGTCCGTCCATTGGATGTTAGGCGTTGGATGTTGGGGGTTCGATGTTTTCCGAATTTTCATTTCGCCAGCGCATTGATCTGGCTCGCGGCATACCCCGCGCCGAAGCCGTTGTTGATGTTCACCACCGTCACGCCGCTGCCGCAACTGTTCAGCATCGCCAGCAGCGTCGTTAGCCCGCCGAGATTCGCCCCGTAGCCCACGCTCGTCGGCACGGCGATGACCGGCTTCGACACCAACCCGGCCACGACGCTCGGCAGCGCGCCTTCCATGCCGGCCACGGCGATGATGACGTTCGCGTTCTGGAGTGAGTCGAGCCGCGCGAGCAGACGATGCAGACCGGCCACGCCCACGTCGATGATGCGCTCGACGCGGTTGCCCATGATCTCCGCCGTCACCGCCGCCTCTTCAGCCACCGGCAGGTCGCTCGTGCCGGCGCACAGCACCGCGATGACGCCGGGACATTTGGGCAGCGGTTTTTTCTCGAAGGTCAGGCACCGCGCTACCTCGTGATGAACCGCGCCGCGAAATTTTTTCCGCAACACCCGCGCGTGTCCGTCGTGAATGCGGGTGACGAGCACGCGGCCCTCGCGTTGGATGATCTGGCCCGCGATGGCCAGAACCTGCGCGGGCGTCTTGCCCTCGCCGTAGATGACTTCGGGAAAATCTTTCCGCAGGCTGCGGTGCAAATCCACCTGCGCGAAGCCGAGGTCAGCGAGCGGTGCGCGCTGGAATGCCTGGAGGACGCGCGCCTGGCTGATTTTCCCGGCGCGAAATTGTTCGAGCAGTTGACTGGCTTCCGTCGTAGTCACGGAGCAATCCTGCCAGCGGGCCGGGCAAATCTCAAACCGCAAATTGACAAAACCTGCGGCCCGCCACTTCGTGGTTTCACGCCCAATGCTGGTGCTTGAAGAGCCGCTCCTTGTTGGCCACCAGATACCAGACGATCCAAAGGTTGACGAGCAGGACGCCGAACACGATTCCGGAAAAGGTATGCAGCAGATCATACACTTCCAGCGGGATGAAGAAGAGCGCCTCGCCGATCACCAGCCAACCCGCCCAGCGCCGGCGGAAGATCAGCCCCACCCCCTCGCCGAGCGAGAGCAGACTGTGGAGCATGGTGCCGATGCCCACACCCCGGATGTTTTCCGGCCTGATCTGTTGCAGCTTGTCGCCGAGTGCCGCGAAGAACTGCCGTTCCGGGTCGAGATGAATCCAGCGGAGAAACTGGTCCAGTTGCGCGTCCAGACCGGGGCCGGAAAG
>CANMZY010000164.1:0-7210 GCA_947502425.1 Verrucomicrobiales bacterium | reverse complement strand
TCGGCGTGCAGATCGGCGAAAGAAAATTGTTCGACTACCTCTCGTTGGAGCTTCCTCCGGGCGCGCGGGTCGGTTTCGTCGGACGCAATGGCGCAGGCAAGACCACGCTGCTGCGCATCATTCTCGGCGAGCAGGAACCGACGTGGGGCGAGGTGAAACGCGGCGCGCGCACGGTGATCAATTACGTGGATCAAAATCGCGAAGTCCTCCGCGATGAGGAGAGCGTGATGGAGGCGATCTCGGGCAAGAGCGACTGGGTCGTGCTCGGCGATCACAAGCTGCATGTCCGCAGTTACCTGAAGCGTTACCTTTTCAGCGACGAGGCGATCAATGGGCGCATCAAGAACCTCAGCGGCGGAGAGCGCAGCCGTCTCGCGATTGCGAAAATCCTCCTGCGCGGCGGCAACCTGCTCATCCTCGACGAACCGACGAACGATCTCGATCTCTCAACGCTGCAAATTTTGGAAGAAGGCCTCGCGGAGTTCGGCGGCTGCGTGCTCGTCGTCAGCCACGACCGCTGGTTCCTGAACCGCGTCTGCACGCACATTCTGGCTTTCGAGGACGACGGGCGGGTGGAGCTGAATGTTGGCGACTACGACTACTACCTCGAAAAGAAGCGCGCACTCGCGAAGACTCCCGTCGTGGAAATCGCGAAGCCCGTGGCGAAGCCGGTCGCACAGCCCGAGAAGGCGCGTGCGAAAAAACTCAGCTACAAGGATCAGAAGGAACTCGAAGGCATCGAAGCCGTGATCCTCGCCGCCGAAGGCGAGGCCGCGGAGATCGAGAAGATGCTCCACGACCCGACATTCTACGCGACGCGCTCGCGCGAATTCCCCGAGTGGGAAGCAAAGCTCGACGCTCTGAAGGCGCGCATCGTCTCACTCTACGCACGATGGGAGTCACTCGAAGCGATCCGAGCAGCGTCCGAGTCAGCGGAAGTCCGCGGGTAGTATTCGCCGCAGCCGCGCCTACTTTCCCGCCTTCAGACCGGCGAGCACTCTCACGAGTTCCGCAGTCGTGCCTGAGAAACTGCGCTTCGCGTCATGTGCTTGGAGGACACGCCAGGCGGGTATTTTTGAGGCGGGCAGGAATTCGGCCAGCAGCCACGTATCCGCGAGGTGGATCAATGCAACCGGTTTGCCCAAGTCCTCGCCTGTCATGATCACCAGCGCCTGACCGGCGGCCACTTTCTGAATCAACTCGGCGGGCGCGGCGATCTGCACGCGGAAGGTTTCGCCGACCGGCGCGCCTTTGAGCAGTTCGGTGGTTTTCAAATCAATGACGCGGTTCTCCAAGTTCACGCCGGTCACCGATGCGACGGCAACGGATTTCACCGACTCGTAGATTTTCGAAATCGGCATGTTGATATTGATCACCGCGGGTGCCGGCTGCGCGGATAAAAGGACGAGCATCGCGGCGGCAAGGAGCAGGGCGGGATGGCGGAAGCGCATGCGGACACTTAGTCCGGAGCCCGTTCGCAAAGTAATCGCCGACGCTGGATCGTGCGGAGTTCGGTTCCTTCTTTCAAATTCACGCCAAGGCTTCACCCTTTCGTTGGTACACCCCTTATGATTTCTGCACGTGTGTAAGCATACGCGACTTAGCCGGAGGCAAAACTGGCAGCAAGCGCGGCCACGGCGGCATGCCAGGGAGCTTCGACAAAGAACCAGCACCGTAGCCATCGGATGAACTTCACGCAGCGCTGGGTGGGCCGCTGCGGCTGCTCCCACATCGAGGAAACCTCGCGGCCAGCCTTTTTTGCTACCTGAATTTTTCTTTTTCACCCCTCAAAACGCAACTCAAATCGTCCGCCAAAATGGTTTTGCAAGCTGTGGAAGCCTCAACGAGCCGCACCTCGACTAACACCAATACCGCTGGCGCCACGAAATACAGAAGGCTCGCCTACACCCCGCCCAGCGCCAACCCGCCGCAGGCCCACTCAAGTCTTTTCTTCCCGTTGCTCACACACGTGGAGAATCCCAGGCTTCGCACATGCGGTTTCCCGGATTTGGAAATGAGTCCGGTGTAAAAAATGATGCGCCTGTCTTTTCCCCTATGACTTTCCAAGTCTTCGGGTATTTCACCGCCGACCAGCGACAACCTTCCATCAAAATGAAACTCATCGACCCCATGACCCTGCCGACGCCCGACCAGTCGCTCTCGCTCCGCATCCGCGATGCCTGCCCGAGTTCCGACCGTCCGCGGCGTGGCGGGTGCGAAACCGATTTCCTGCCGTCTATCATCATGAAATACATGTTCACGGCACTATTGGGAATGGTGCTGGCCACTTCCGGCCTCGGCGCGGAGCCGGCGGTCACGGCTGGTGCAAACGCGGACGCCAGCGTGGTGCTGGACGACAACAGTCTCTGGCGGCACTTCGCGGTGTCGCGCTGCGCCTTTGCGCGCACGGCCGACGGCAAGCTGGAGCCGTGGGATCTCACTCCGCTGGGGATTCCGGCGGGGGCATCCGGAGTATGGCCCGGCATCGCACCGAAGCCCGCGACTTCGACCGCGTCTTCCCCTCTGCCGCCGACCAATTGGGCTGGCGTTAATATGGACGACGGAACGTGGCCGCGTGTCCGCCTGCCTCTGCCGACAACGGCCGGGGGGGAGTGGAACCGTCCGCAAACGCGCTATGGCGCCACAGCCGCCCTGCTTGTGCGCGGCAAGTTCGAGGTGAAGGACCCGGTGCAGGTGAAGTCCTGCCGCCTCTCGCTGGAGTATCTGGGCGGGGTGGTGGTCTATGTCAACGGCGTGGAAGCGGTCCGCCGCGATCTGCTCGGCGACAAGCCGGATCTGCTGGCCCTGGCGGCGGACTACCCTGCGGAAGCATTCACGAATCCGAAGGGTGACTATGCAAATAAATCGCCGAAACGCGAGCGCAGCTTGGAGGACTTCGAGATACCGGCCAAGTTGCTGCGTTCGGGGGTGAACGTCCTGGCCATCGAGACTCATACCGCGCCGGTTACGGTGGCTTATGTCAAACGCGCTGGTCAAGATGCTCACAGCATGCTCCCATGGGCACCCATTGGACTCCTGCACGCGCGGCTCTCTGTAACGCCCGTCGGCGTGGCGGCAGCCAACCTTGTGCGTCCAAGCGGCATTCGGGTCTGGAACTGCGCGGCTTACGACACGCTCAGCGTATTTGACTTCGGCGATCCTTGCGAGCCGTTGCGACCGGTGGCCATCCAGGCCGCGCGCAACAGCGTGTTTTCGGGACGGCTGATGGTGAGTTCGGATCAGCCGATCAAAGGGCTGAAGGTGAAGGTGTCAGACCTTACCCGCGTGGCGGCCGTGGTGGAACCCGGCCCTCCAAGTCAGTCCAAAGCGTCCTCTGGAGGGCCGGCTTCCACGCCGGCCGAGAAGACAGGCACGACGATTCCCGCCTCTGCCATCCAAGTTCGCTATGCCGTGGCGGTTGTGCCGGGCGAGTTGCCGCCGCAACGCGATGACAACCTTTCGGGAAAATCCCATCTCCCCCCCCACCGCTTCGACGGCTTGTTGGATGTTATTCCCGCGGAAATTCCTGTGAGCCAGGCGCCCGCAGACCGGAAGTCCCTGGTTGCCGGCGCAGTTGCGCCGTTGTGGTTTACGGTTCGGGTCCCGCGGGAGGCAAAAGCCGGGGTGTATCAGGGGCAGATTGCCATCGAGGCCGAGGGATTGCCGCTCACCCACGTGCCGTTGCGCGTGAGCATCTGCGACTGGGCCATGATGGACACGAAGGATTTCCGCATGCGCAACATGGCCTATCATAGTGATGGCTGCGTGGCCGAGCACTACAAGGTTCCGCTCTGGTCGGACAAGCACCTGGAGATGGTCGGTCAATCGCACGCACTGATGGGCGAAGCCGGATCGCGTCATTTCTACGTCAATCTGGAAAACTTCGTCCGATGGATCAAGCAGCCCGACGGCAGTTTCAAGCACGACTTCACCCTTTTCGATAAGTACCTGGACATGATCGCCAAGTCCGTCGGCAAGCCGCAGCCTTTGCGCTTGCAGGCTTGGGGGAACCGAGATAGCGGAAAGGGCGGGTCTTCGAAGAATTCCATGGCTATGGTTTCGGTTCTCGATCCGGCCACAGGGAAGACCGAGCCGTTCAAGTCGCCGAGTGCGATTACCGACGAAGCGGCGGCGCTGGCCTTCTGGAAACCTGCTTTCGACGGGGCTTTCAAGCGCATCAAGGAGCGCGGCTGGCTGGACGCGACGGCCTTTGGTTTTACCTCCGACCGCGACGGACCGGACGATTTCCTTGCCAATCTCACGAAGCAACTCTGGCCGGAAGGCGCCTGGGTGCTGGTCAGCCATGATGTCACAGCCGATTGGAAGGATAACAGTAATCCCTGGGTCAAACTCCGCTACGCCTGCGGCGTCTATGACTTCGGCTACCCGTCCGTCCGCGGGTACCGTGCCCTGTTGCAAGACCGCCCCGTGTTCTTTTGCTACGAATACCGCTACAACTGGCGCAACTTCTCGCCCCTGACACTGCAGCGCCGGGTCGGCGAAGACATCATCATGTCGGGTCGTGACGGTGTCAGCGATTTTGGCGCCGACTTGTTTATGTACAGGGATACAAACGGGAACCTCCAGAAACCTGGAGGCCCCGAATGGCCATCCGGTCCGGGCCGGACCCAGCATTCCATGCTCTATCCCGGCCCGGACGGCCCGGTGGGCACCGAGCGGTATGAAATGTTCCGCGAGGGGGTGGAGATCGCGGAGACGCTCCTCTTCATCGAGCGGGCCATCCAGGAGAAGAAGCTCACTCCGGAACTCCAGCAGAAAGCCGAGAAGGCGCTGGAAGCGCGCAGCCAGGCATTCATCATGGACTGGTTCACCATCCGCGACATGCCCGGCGCCGAGGAGGACGCGAAACTGCTCGATCTGGCCGGCGAGGTGGCTAGGGAGTTGGAGCGAAAGAAGTAATTCAGAACATAGCAGAAACACAAATATGAATAGGAAACATTGCCTTGCCACCGTCGTTGTCGCCGCTGCCGCCTTGCTGGCGGCGCCCGCCGTCCATGCCCTGATCAATCCGAAGTTCACGCCGATCCAGCTCACCCGGGAGTCGGCCTTGATAGCGTGGGTGGATATCAAGGCCGGAGAGCCGAAGGACCTGTACACGGCGACGATTCTTGAGACAATCAAGGGCAAGGCCGAGCAGAAGACGTTCCGCGTGGATGCATCGAAGGCGGGCGATGACGATAAGCGCGCCATGCTGCGCGACCTGGTCGCGGCGGGAAAGCCGGCGATGTTTTTCATAGGCCAGCTCGGGGACGCGCAGGATCTGGGCGGCGGGAATACGCGCCGGCGCGCCTTCCTGCATATTGGCGGCGTGTGGGCGGTGTGTGACGGCGGGCAGGACGGGCTCTGGAGCCTGAGCAGTCTGAGTGACCGAACGCTTGGGACCGTCTGGGCGGGCGGCACCGACATGCTGCGGCGGGCCGTGGACTACATTCTTGGGGATGACGAACCCGCCATTCCGGTGGCCGAAGGCGTATCCTGGAGCAAGCCGCCGTTGAAACTGGCTGCGATAGGCGGGGCGATCAGGACCGTCCGGGCGGTGGACCTCGGCGGCGACGGCAAGCTGTCGCTCTTCGTCGCGAGCGAAGCGGGGGACCGTTTGCTGGACGTTGCTAAGACCCGGTCGGTCACGGACCTCACCGCGGCCCGCGGGCTGCAGTCGAAGTCGCAGGCGTTCGCGTGGGGCGATTTCGCGGGTCAGGGCAGGCTCGATCTAGTCTCTTTCGACGGCAAGGCCGTGACGTTGCACGCGCAGCAGGCTGACGGCAGGTTTCAGGCGAAGCCGCTGGATCTCGGCGTTGCGGTATCCGCGGGGTGTGTCGCGCTGGCGGCGCTGGATGTTGGGGACCAGGGGCGTTCCGGCCTGCTGGTGAGCGGTGAATCCTGGCCCATGGTGGTTGTCCTGGGCGCGCAGGGCAGGGCGGCAGCCACTCCCTTGAGCGCGCCGGGCGTGGAATTGGCGAAATTCGGCAAGCTCGGGGCGTGCCTGGTCGCCGATTTTGACGGCGATGGTCTGGCCGACGTGCTTCTGCCTGGCGAGGCTGGCAGCGTGCTGTTCCGCGCCACGGCGCCCGGCAAATTTGCGCCGGGCGTGGCCAGTGCGGTCAAACTCGGCAAGGGTCCGTCCACCGCGTGCCTGGGCGATTTCGACGCCGACGGTCGTTTCGACATCTTTTGCGTGAATCGCGAAGGCAGCCTTCTTTGGGAGCACGCGGCGAACGGTACGTTTGCCGAGACGTTTGAGCAGACCGGGGAACTCAGCTATGGCGCATCGCGTCGGGGCAGCGACTGCATGACCGGCGACATCAACAACGACGGCCGCCAGGATGTCCTGATCGGGTACGGCACTGCGGAGCCGAGATTGTTCTTCAATCGCGGATTCCGTTGCTTTGGGAATGCCGCGGGACTCAACCTCGCCTGGAAAGAGTTGCTTCCCGCCGCAAGGGATGGGCAATCGTCGGCCTGCCTTGCCGATCTGGACGGCGACGGCGCGCAGGATCTGGCGATGGCGCTGAACAACGGGGATGTCTGGGTGGTGTTCCGGGAAAACAGCAACCCCGACCGTCAGGCGATGATGGCGGCGGCGACTTTGCCTGTCGGCGGCTCGAACAAGGGGCCGGTCGCGGTCACCGGGTGGGCGGGCAAGCGTTGCCTGGGCGTGTGGAACGTTCTGCCGGGAGTCAGCCAGGCATGCTTCGGCTTGACGGAGGCGGGTGTGGCGACGCTCAAGTGGCGCCTGCCCGGCGGCAAGGAACAAACCAAGGACATTGTCTTGGAGAAGGCAGGGACCGTGAAGGTGGAGATCAAGTAATCGAGCGCAACAGTCGGCCGATATTTTTGAAGGACAAGAAAACGAAACCCCTATACAGAACAAGGAGTAGATCATGATCAGGAAGCAAAGCAGACTCGCAATGGCGCGGGTGCGGCCCGCATTGGGCGCGGTGGCGATGATGGCGGCATGGCTGGCGGGAGGCGCGGGCGCTTGGGCAGCGGAGCCGGCAACCACGCCTGACACGAATTCAGACGCCACCGTGGTACTGGACGACAACAGTCTCTGGCGGCACTTCGCGGTGTCGCGCTGCGCCTTTGTGCGCACGGTCGACGGCAAACTGGAGCCGTGGGATCTCACGCCGTTGGACAGACCTTCCGCGGCCGGGGTGGGAGGATTGTGGGCTAAGACAGCACCGAAGCC
>CANMZY010000163.1:0-7223 GCA_947502425.1 Verrucomicrobiales bacterium | reverse complement strand
GGCGAGACCGGGCGAGCGGTGGAGCTGGCTGACGATGACGCGCTCGGCGCCGTTGATGACGAAGGTGCCCTGCGGGGTCATGAGAGGCAGTTCGCCCATGAACACTTTTTCCTCCTTCGCGCCCTTTTCCTCCTTCAGCTTGAAGGTGACGTAGAGCGGCGCGCCGTAAGTGATGCCTTCGCGCAGACACTCGAGCCAGTCGTTCTTCGGTTCGCCGATGTCGTAGCTGTCGAAATCGAGCACGCACTTGCCGTCGTAGCTTTCAATGGGGAAGACCTCGGTGAAGACGGCTTCCAGGCCAGCGTTCTTGCGCTTGGAGGGCGAGAGGTTGGACTGGAGGAATTCGCGATACGAATTAGTCTGCAGCTCGATGAGATTCGGCGGCACGATGATCTCTTTAATTTTGCCGAAATTGATTCTTTCAGTGGCTCGCGATGACATTTTGACCTTTGCTCATTGACCGTCGTCTGAACTACAGACGCCCGGCCGTTGTTTTTGACAAACGACACAAGGCAAGGACCCGCTGCTGGCGGGAAACTTGCCATTCCGACCGACCTGACTTCCGTAAATGGTTACGGATATACAACTGGTTCTCGATTTCTTCTAAAATTTTATTCAGGGGCGGTGAGACAACCCACCGCCCCCTTGCGCTCAAATTTACTTGAGTTCAACCTTCGCGCCGGCTTCTTCCAGCTTCTTCTTGGCGGCTTCGGCGTCCGCCTTGTTCGCGCCTTCCAGCACGGTCTTCGGCGCGCCTTCCACGAGAGCCTTCGCGTCGGCGAGACCGAGACCGGCCTTCACTTCACGCACGGCTTTGATGGCGGCGATCTTCTTGTCCGCCGGGGCGGAAACGAGAATCACGTCGAACGTGGTCTGCGCTTCGGCGGCCGGAGCGGCGGGTCCACCAGCGGCAGCACCTGCGGCGGCGGCGGCGACCGGCGCGGCGGCAGTCACGCCCCACGAGGTTTCCAATGCTTTGACGAGTTCCGCGGTCTCAACCACGGTCAATTTGCTCAGTTCTGCTACGATGTTTGCGATGTCAGCCATGTTACCTTTCAGTCTCGTCGTCACCCGCGGCCGCGAATGATTTCAGTCCACTGCCCGTGAACCGACGATTTACTTTGTTGTTGTTGGTTTGTTTCCGCCGCCGTTGGCTTAGAACGACGACGAAAGTGTTTGGCTCCCGGCCGGGAACCCAAATTGTCTCTAGCCCTTTTCCACGCGGGCCTGCAGGACACGCGCGAGTTGGGTCGCCGGAGTGTTGAGCAATCGCACCAGGCTCGTGGCCGGCGTGTTTAACAATCCGAGCAGTTTGCTGCGCAAGACTTCGATCGGCGGCAGGTCGGCGAGTACCGCGATGGTGGCGGCTTCCAGGCGCTGGCTGTTCAAGTAGCCGAACTTAACCTTCGGCTTGTCGAACTCGGCGTGAAATGATTTGACGATCTTGGCGGCGGCGGAAACGTCCCGCTGGCCGGTGACCACGGCGATCTGTCCGGTCAGAGTGGGGCCCAGATCGGCGACGCCGGCTTCCTTGGCCGCGAGGCGGAAGATGGAGTTCTTGACGACGTGAATCTCCGCGCCGGCCTTGACGAGCCGTTTGCGCAGTTCGGTGATCGGCCCGACTTTGAGACCGGTGTAATCCACCACGATGAAGAACGGCGAGGCGTTCAACCGGGCGACATACTCGTTGGAAATAAATTGTTTTTCGGCACGCATGATTTTTCTCGGGTAAAGGGTTAAACAGCCGCCTGAAATTCTTTCAGGTCGATGCGCACGCCGGGACTCATCGTCGCGGAGATCGTGCAGCTTTGCATGAAAGTGCCCTTGACGCCAGACGGTCTAGCCTTGGCCACCGCCTCGATGACGGCACGGGCGTTTTCCTCGATCTGCACCAGCGCGAACGAGACCTTACCGACGGGAACGTGGATGTTGCCGGCCTTGTCGATCTTGAATTCGACGCGGCCGGCCTTGACTTCTTTGACGGCCCGGGCGGTGTCTTCGGTCACCGTGCCGGTCTTCGGATTCGGCATCAGGCCCCGCGGTCCGAGCACTTTGCCGAGCTTGCGGACTTCGCTCATGGCGTCGGGCGTGGCGATGGCCACGTCAAAATCATTCCAGCCTTCGATGCACTTCTTGATGAGGTCGTCGAAGCCGACGAACTCCGCACCGGCGGCCCGGGCGGCATCGGCGGCGGCTCCGCCCTTGGCGAAGACTAAAACTTTCACGGTCTTGCCGCTGCCGTGCGGAAGCGGAACGGTGCCGCGCACCATCTGATCGGACTGCTTGGCGTCCACGCCGAGACGGAAGGCGAGATCGACGGTTTCATTGAACTTGGCCTTGGGAAATTTGGCCAGAACTTCGACGGCGGATTTCAACGGATAGAATTTCTTTCCATCCACGGCTTCGAGGCTTTTTTTGTAACGTTTGCTGTGTGGTTGCATGTTTATTAAGCGGTGTTATCGGGCCTGCGCCCTCCCGCGTTTAGGTTTAACCGACAATTTCAATGCCCATGCTGCGGGCAGTTCCAGAGATGACCTTGAAGGCGCCTTCTTCGGTCGTCGTATTCATGTCTTTGAACTTGATCTTCACGATTTCCAGCACCTGCTTGCGCGTGACCTTGCCGACTTTTTCCTTGTTCGGCGTCTTGGCCCCGGAGGCGATGCCCGCGGCCTTCTTGAGGAGGATCGATGCGGGCGGCGACTTGGTGATGAAGGTGAAGGACTTGTCCTGAAAGACGGAGATGACCACCGGGATGATCAGGCCGGCCTGTTCCTTGGTGACGGCGTTGAACTCTTTGCAGAAGGCCATGATGTTGACGCCGTGCTGGCCGAGCGCGGGGCCGACGGGCGGCGCGGGGTTCGCTTGGCCCGCCGCAATCTGCAGTTTGATTTCGCCTGTTTTCTTCTTTGCCATAAAAATTTGTTATGCTTTTTCGACCTGCCAGTATTCCAGTTCCACCGGCGTGTTGCGTCCAAAAATGTTAACCGTGACTTTAAGCTTGCCGCGATCCGGTTCGATTTCCTCAATGTTGCCGCTGAAGTTGAGGAACGGCCCGTCGTTGATCTTCACCGTTTCACCGACTTCAAAATTGACCTTCGGCTTCTCAGTGTCTTCCGATTCCATGACCACCGCCTTGATGACGGCGATTTCTTCCGGCGTCACCGAGATCGGCCGCTCGCCGCCGACAAACCCGATGATGCCCTGCGTCTCGCGGACGAAATACCACGGCTTGTCGAGCACGCGCTTGTTATCGTCGAGCAGTACTACGTCGATATAGACGTAGCCCGGATGCAGCTTGCGGCTGGTTACGGTTTTTTTGCCGCTGCGGACCTCGGCGACTTTTTCCATCGGCACCATCACTTCCTTGATGTACTCGCCCATCTCCTCGGTCTTGATGCGCCGCTCGATGCTGTCCTTGACCTTCTGTTCTTGGCCGGACAGCGTATGGATGACAAACCACTGGCTTTGCATGGGTAAAATCAGTTGTTACTGGATGACGCCCCGCACAAACAGGGTGATGACAAAATCGATGCCGATAGTGAAAACGCCCAACAGGAGCATGGAGATCAGCACCACGGCGGTCGATCCCTTCAACTCGTCCCAGGTCGGCCAGGTGCATTTCTTCAGTTCTTCGCGAGTTTCACCCACGTAGTTGGACAGGCGCAGCAAATAGCCTTTCGCCCAGAGGAAGGCAAACAGGCCCGCGACCACGGCGGCGACTAGTCCTAATTTCACGTAAAAGTTCACAGTTTTATTATGGCGGAGGGGGAGGGATTCGAACCCCCGTTGGGTGTTACCCCAAAGCGGTTTTCAAGACCGCCGCGATAGACCACTCTGCCACCCCTCCGGGTTTGACTTGGCAGGGCGGGAGGGAATCGAACCCCCAACCAACGGTTTTGGAGACCGCTACTCTACCAATTGAGCTACCGCCCTACGCTGCCGAGTGATTTTTTAATATATTGTTCAGACGAAAAATGCGGGGGACCCCTGCGCGCCCCCCGCGACATTGTTTTTGGCGTGACGAATTACTTCGCCACATCGATCACATCGCTCACGCGACCGGCGCCAATGGTCCGGCCGCCCTCACGAATTGCAAAACGCTGGCCCTTTTCCATGGCCACCGGCACGATCAGTTCCACGTCCACCGAGACATTGTCGCCCGGCATGACCATTTCGACACCCTCCGGCAGCGTGACGTTGCCCGTCACGTCCGAGGTGCGGAAATAAAATTGTGGACGGTATTTGTTAAAGAACGGCGTGTGACGGCCGCCCTCATCTTTGGAGAGAACGTAAACTTCCGCCTTGAACTTCATGTAGGGGGTGATGGAACCGGGCTTGGCCAGCACCATGCCGCGCTCAACTTCTTCCTTCTTGGTACCACGAAGCAGCACGCCCACGTTGTCGCCAGCGGTCGCCTTGTCCAGCAACTTGCGGAACGCCTCGATGTCCGTTGCCGTCGTCTTGCGCGTCTCCTTCAGGCCGACGATTTCTACTTCCGACATTTTGGCAAGCTCGCCACGTTCGACACGTCCGGTCACCACGGTACCACGACCTTCAATGTTGAAAACGTCCTCAATGCACATCAGGAACGGCTTGTCGATTTCGCGCGGCGGCACCGGAATAAACGTATCCACGGCGTTCAGCAAATCCGCGATGGCCTTCTCGCCTTCCGGCTTGGCCGCCAGGGCGGCCGTCGCGCTGCCCCGGATAATCGGGGTCGTGTCGCCGGGGAATTGATACTTGGTCAGCAGGTCTCGGATTTCCATCTCGACGAGATCCAGTAACTCCGGATCATCAACGAGATCGACCTTGTTCAGAAACACCACGATGGCCGGCACGCCGACCTGGCGGGCGAGTAGAATGTGTTCACGCGTCTGCGGCATCGGGCCGTCGGCAGCACTGACCACGAGAATCGCGCCGTCCATCTGGGCCGCGCCGGTGATCATGTTCTTGACGTAGTCGGCATGGCCGGGGCAATCGACGTGCGCGTAGTGGCGCAGCGGGCTTTCATATTCGACATGCGAAACCGCGATGGTGACCGTCTTGGTGTCGTCACGCACTGTGCCACCCTTGGTGATGTCCGCGTAGCTGATCGCCGGGGCCAGACCTTTGCGGTGCTGAACTTCGACGATGGCTGCGGTGAGCGTCGATTTGCCATGATCGACGTGGCCGATCGTGCCGATGTTCACATGCGGTTTGGTCCGTTGAAAATTTTCTTTTGCCATACTATCTCCTGCTAGTTGTTTCGTTTATGTTTCACTAAAATACTGGAGCCCATGATCAGGATCGAACTGATGACCTCGTCCTTACCAAGGACGTGCTCTACCGACTGAGCTACATGGGCAATCCAAATTGCTTTTTGCATCGCACATTCTGCATCCTGATGCCTGAAAACTAAAAAAGCCCGTCAGCCCTAGTTTTCTTGTTAAAAATTCCGGGGCTTCTGACTGTTTTTAGTTTCTCGGCCCGACGACTGAATGGCGAGATTATCCCAAGCCGGGAATCCGTGTCAAAAGTTTTTCACTTTTTTTTGCAGGGCTCCGCCAAGCCCTGCTCGCGCCCTCCTTAAATATTTTTCTCGACCGCCTTCCCGCTTCCCCAAAAAGTGTGCCCCATCATGCCAGCGCCCGCCAACAACGCAAAGCCACCCGCCGCTCTGGCCCGCGCCTGCCTCCGATGGGAGGTCCGCCCCACCCGCTGGCTCCTCATCGCCAGCGTCGCTCGCCAGCGATTGCGCGTCTTTGAACAGTTCGAACCACCCGGCTCCCGGCAGACATTCCCCAGCTACCATCTCAAACAGGAACTCATCCTCTCCACCTCCCGCTTCGGCACCGGCCAGATCGCCAGCTCAAATCAAACTCCTCTCGGACTCCATCGCATCGCCAAAAAAATCGGCGCTGGGCACCCCGTCGGCACCGTCTTCGCCAGCCGCCGCGCCGTCGGACTCATTTCGCAAGGCCATCCCCGCGCCCCCATCGCTCATCGCATCCTCTGGCTCGAAGGCCTGGAACCCGGCTTCAATCGCGGCGGTGAAGTCGATACCTACGCCCGCTATATTTATATCCACGGCATCGGGGACGAAAGCACGCTGGGCCGTCCGGCCTCTCGCGGCTGCCTGCATCTCGCCGCCGCCGATTTGTTGCCGCTGTTCGACCTGGTGCCAGGCGGCACACTCGTTTGGATCAGCCGGCGCTGAATCCGCTTTTCCCTTTGGCGTTTTGCCGTATCCTCCCGCCATGACGTTGTTGGAACAGATGACCGAACTCGCCCGCCAGGCCAAAACCGCCGCGCGCGAACTAGCCCGGCTCACCACCGCCGAGAAAAATTCCTGTCTCCTCGCGATGGCCGGCACGCTCGACGCCGCCAGCGCCGCGCTAATCGCCGCCAACGCCCGCGACTTGGAAACCGCCAAGCAAATGGGCCTCTCCGCCGCGATGCTCGACCGTTTGAAGCTCGACGACCGGCGCATCGCCGCGATGGCGCAGGGCTTGCGTGATGTCGCTGCACTGCCCGATCCCGTCGGAAAAATCCTCGACGACCGCACGCGCCCAAACGGCCTGCGCCTCCAAAAAATCTCCGTGCCCATCGGCGTCGTCGTCATCATCTACGAATCGCGCCCGAACGTCACCGCCGACGCCGCCAGCCTCTGCTTCAAGACCGGCAACGCCACCATCCTGCGCGGCGGCAAGGAGGCGCTGCACTCGAACACGCTCATTGCCGAAACGATGGTGCAGGCCGCGCGCAAGCATCTCCCGACATTTCCCGCCCACGCCATCCAGGTCGTGCCCACCACCGACCGCGAGGCCATCCCCGCCCTGCTCTCGCTCCCGCAATACGTCGATCTCTGCATGCCGCGCGGTGGCGAGGGCCTCATCCGCGCCGTGGCCGAATGCAGCAAGGTGCCCGTCATCAAACATTACAAGGGCGTCTGCCACGTCTTCGTGGATCGCGACGCGGATTTGGCCATGGCCGGGGAAATCATTTTCAACGCCAAATGCCAGCGCCCCTCCACCTGTAACGCGGCGGAAACCCTGCTCGTGGACCAATCGATTGCGGAAAAATTCTTACCCGCCATCGAGACACAGTTGGCCGAAAAAAATGTGGAACTGCGTTGCGATGCCGCGTCGCTCGGCATTTTGCGCTCCGCGCTCCGCGCTCTGCGCTCCACGCTGAAAGCCGCCACCGACGCGGACTACTTCACCGAATACAACGACTACATCCTG
>CANMZY010000162.1:0-7225 GCA_947502425.1 Verrucomicrobiales bacterium | reverse complement strand
AGGTCGGCATCCCACATCACGAAACGGAGGCGGACGGACTTGCCCGCCAGGGTGGACAGGTCGCCGCCGTTCTTCCACAAAACCGGGCGTTCGATTTCGTCGCCCACGGTGTATTGGCAGTCCTTCTCCGTCCAACCGGGGAGGGGCCTACCCTCGGCATCCTGGATTTCCACCCGAATCTGCCCGGCCGCGCCGGTGCTGTAGTTGAGGAGGAGTCTCTTTCCCGAGAAGGTCAGGGGTTTGGTGACCATTTCCCAGCCTTTGGGTCCGGCGACGGGGGCGTTGACGGAGACGAAGCCATCGTAGCGCAGCGTGTATCGCTCCAGGTGGTTGGACTTGTACCCCAGTTCCCTGGCGACGTAGAAGGACAGGTGCGTGTCGATGTCGGGCGTAGGTACGATGCCACACGCGGCGTACTGCGAGCGTGTAGTCCAGGCCTTCACGCCCAAGCCAGGCCGGATGAAACCTTCCAGGAACGTCCGGTCGTAGCGCGTCCCGCCGCGGCTGGTCAGGAGGACGGTTTCGTTGAAACCGCTGGCCTTGAGGTAGTCCTTTGACAAGCCGGCGGCCACCCGTTGCTCTTCCGTCGTGGCGGACCGGTTGGCCGTATAACGCGAGGCCAGGGCGATATAGACGTGCGGCGCACGGAAATACGGCGTGGTGGAACTGGTGTAGAGTTGGTCTGACTTGCCCGCGTTCGCTTCCATCTCGACACCTTCGCTCCAGTCGACAAAATCTGGGCTAGTGGAGCGATAGACCCAGCGGTTGCCGCGGGACTTGCGATAGTAGAAGACGTAGCATTTCTCGCTTTCGGAGTAGAAGCCGATGTTGTGCGAGTCGAAGTCTCCCTGGATGGCCGGCCGCTTGGCTGGAAAAGATTTCCAGTGAATACCGTCGGCCGAAGTCATCAGGTCGGGCGGGCCCCAAGCGCCGCCGAAAAATCCCTTGTAACGCTGGTCTGCGGGGACGTCCGGCCGGGTGTCGATGAACGGGGCGAACGACGCCTTTTGTCGGCTCTTGCTGAACTGGGAGAGGATTCGATTCATCTTGAACGTCTTGCCGGTCTCCTTGTCCGTAAAGACTTGATCGTCGTACTCCGGGCGAGTCCAGCGGATGCCGTCGGGGCTTTCGGCCACGCAGATGCCGTGGTCCGACACGTAGTACAGCCGATAGACGGGCGCGCGTGGGGCGGAGGCGGCCTTGCCGTCGTTGCCGAAGTCGTCGCGGATTATCGTCGCGTAAGTGCAAAAAACGCCGTCCCAAGGCTGATCGAACCGGAAGACGGTCCCCTCGCACCGCGGTTCGTGGAGTTTCAGCCGCGTGCCGTTCATCTTGTCGATCAGGTAGTCATCGACGAACAATTCGCGGCGACTGCCGATGTTGATAGGCCCGGCCGTGGCCGGTGCTGCCGCCGGAGACGTCTCGGCCTTCCATGCTGCGAGATCGCCATGCTCCGCCTTCAAAAACGAAAGCGGCAATTCTCCCTGAGGCTTCAGCTTCTGAATGAAGACATCCAGAGTTCCCGTGTGCGGCCCAGTCGCGGGCGGTGGAGGATTGGCGATATAGCGGAATTCGGGCTTCTCGCTCTGTTGCGCACAAAGCGACGAGGCGGCTGCCATGGTGGCGAGCATATAAAACAAACGACAGTAAGACTGTTTCATGGCTACCTTCCCTAAATGAAGGTGTGAGCGAACGGCACCTTCCACTCAACGCGATGAGGGTGACGAACGCTTAAGCGCTGCCACTTCTCACCGCCGCATCTTGTCTACTCAGGCGTCCTCACGGTCTGACCGTAACCTCCACCTCATTAGACAACCGCCAGCACTCCACGTGCGCTTCCTTGGCCGCGGCCACGGTGAAGTAGTACCGGCCGGGCTTGAGGTCTTTGATTTCGGCGGTGGTTGTGCCGCGGACGATCATGGGGTTTAGGTCGCTGCTCGGCTGCGGGCCGTAGCGGACGATGTACTCAACGACCTCCGGATCTTTGCTGGCTTCCCAGGCAAGCTTGACGGTCGAACCGGCCACCTCGGCCTTGAGGTTCGTGGCCGGGTGCCGCGGCCGCAGGCAGGCTTGCTCGCTCTCGCCCGCAGCCTTCAACAGGGCCTTCAACTGCTCCAGGTCCACCAGGTTCCAGTTTCGCCGGTCGTCTCGGTCCAGCTTGACGAACGTGTTTGGGCCGATGACCGGCTTGCCCAGCCCCTCGCCCTGCGGCTCGATCAACTTCGGCGCGGTATCGCCCCCTGGCCCCTCGAACTTCCCACCCAGCTTGCTGGTCATCAACTCGCCCGTCGGGAAGACGTTCTCCTGGGCCACATCCGGCCCGAGGCGGAAGGTGTTGTTCCGGATGGTGAGGGCCTTGATGGCATAGAGGCGGTCCTGCACGCCGCCCTTCAGAAGCGTGATGTCGTTGCCTTCCATGATCAGGCCAGACCCCACAAAGGGGTGAAATAGGTAGTCAAAGTACATCATATTATTGCGAAAAGTGTGGACGCCCTTGGCCCTGGAGCCGCCGTGGAAGGCCTGCATGCCGCTCCAACCCAGACTGTTGCCGCCGTGGATCTGGTTCTCGGTGAACAGCCCCGCCTCGCCCCAGAGGTTGAGCACGCGGCTGTAGTCCCCGCCGGTGGCGTGCATAATCAGGTTGCGGTGCCAGCGGCCGAAGCTGCCCACGATCTGCGGCCGGGCGTGGCCGGCCGTGCCCACGATCCCGCCCTGGATGATGTTGTTCTCATACCGGGTGCCTACCCCGCCCGTGGGGACGACGAACGTATGCCCCGCGCCCCAGAACATGACCAGGATGTTGTTGCGGAGCGTGCGCGTGTTGCTCCCGGTCATGGTGAGGATCTTCGACGACTCGCCGGCGCCGCCGGTGGTGTCAGCGCCAAAGACGGTGACGCCGTCGATGTACGTATCGGGCGAACCGCACACCTCCAGCCGCGCGCTGCCGCTGGTGCCGATGTCCATGGTGTCGCCGAACTTCCCGCTCTCGGCCGCCCGGCGGATGATGGTCTCGCGATACTTCCGGTCGGCTCGGCGCAGGTCCTTGTGCCGGTCCGGCAGGTCGTTGGGCCAGTTTTCGCGGAAGCCCTGCGGCAGCAACACCGACTGCGTGATCGCCGGATCGCGTTGCCAGCCGTTTTCGTCATAGCCGCCGTACAGGCTGACCGTGTAGGAGAACACCAGTGTCTTGTTCAGTAGATATTCGCCTCCGGCAACATAGATGTCGCCTTTGACCTCGGTGGCGTAGGCGTTGAGCTTAGGATCTCTCTTCAAGATCTGATCCACAGCGTGCGGGATGGTCTTGAAGGGCTTGTCCTCGGTACCGGCGTTGGCGTCGTCGCCCAGCTTGGCGCTCACGAAGACACGGTTGTCCTTGTCTTCCCAGACGCGCACCACGACGCGCTTACCGGCGGCGTCCTGGAAGACCAGCGTGCAGACCTGGTCGGGGATTTTGGCGTAGTTCTCACCCGCTTTCGCCGGGTCTTTCATCAGCGCGGAAACGGGGCCGGACACCTGCGTGAACGGTCCCTTACCCGGCAGCAGCACCGCCCGCTGGATTATCTGCGGCGGCGCATCCTTGGCGACCGCCGGCTCGACGGTCACCCGGTCCACGAACGGCTGCGCCGGGTCCGCGGCGACCTTGACCGTGGCCTTCTGCTCGCCCTGGGCGAAGACATATTCGCCGGCCTTGTCCGGCAGCCGTGCCCAGACCCAGTACCCGCGGCCGGGCACGACATACGAAGGAACCAGCTCCGCCTCCGGCCCCGACACCTGCTTGACCTGGCCCTCGATCACCATATCCACCCCAAGGCCAGTGAAGGGCAGGTAGAGCGGCAGGCGAACGAGCGGCGAGACCATGTTCACATCCAGCACGGTTTCGTCCGCCGCCGACAGCGATCCCGCCGTCAGCAACGCGCTGATTGTGAGTATGGACAAGGCAAGCAGTCGGGACATGATTCGTATCCTTTCAAAATCGGAGATAACAAAGAGTAGCCGTTCAAGGCCCGGCCACGGCGGGCAACCCTCTAAGCGGCAGGCCTCTACTTTTAGCTGAGATGCGCGGCGTTGCAACGGTTTTCTTGCCCCCCCCAAGAAATCAAAAATTTCTTGGGAATCGGGCTCGAAATCCCTCGCTGGTGACGAGATTGGGCCCGAATTGGACTTCCGGTCAGCCCGCCCCCGGCCAGAATTCGCCAATCAGGCGGCGACTAGTTCGGCCGGTGCAGGCAGCAGAGAAGGGGCAGCGGAGCCGTCGAGCCGTGCTCGGCAACAGGCGGTCAACAACTCCAACACGTTGCGGTTCTGTTGCCGGGCGGTCGCCACCACGCTGAGCATCCGCTCGACGAATCGGCTGCCCGCTTCGCTGTCGGTTCCGCCACTGCTCTTGCGCCACAGCACCGCATGACGAAGCACTCGCTCGGCATCGTTATTCGTCGGCTCGATCCCTGCGATCCAGACGAAGGTCCACAGCGACAGTTCTTGCTTGAGCAACTTGCGGCACGTGCCCGCCGTCTTCTGGCACGCGCACGCCGCGCCGCGCTCCAACTGTTCTCGCATGGCGTGCCGTAAGGGACCGACGTACTTCTGGAACGATGATCGCGCAAGGGTGCCGTCGCGGACTCGATGCCACCAGTGAAAGAGTTGGTCAGAGAGTTCCAAGAGTGACTTGCCGATCTCGGCGCCGTCATTCTCCCGGTCGATCATGGCTTGAAAGTCACGCCGTAAGTGCGCCCAGCACAACTGCCGACGTTTGATCCAGGTGTACGCCGTCCAGCGATCCGAGGTCAGCACATGGTTGTAGTTCTCGCCGAGCATCTCGCGGATGACTTTCGCGCCCCGTGTTCCAGCGATGGTAAACACCGTGGCGACTTGCGTCACCGCGACCCACAGCCAAGCCTTGCTGCGATTCTCCCGCCAGGAGGTTTCGTCCGCCCCCGCGTAAAAGGGTCATAAAAGGGTCAGTTCTTGATAATGGATACTCGCACCGGAGCAGCATTCAAATCGCCTTGTCGTAAATCCGCTGAAACACCTTGCTCGATCCCTCTCCCGCGCGGTTCGGATCGCGAAGGTGATGCCGTCGGGGCCGAAGCGGGCGGTGACGGTCGCGCCTTTACCCTCGGCCAGGTATTTGAAGTTGAGATCCCGGACGCGGGCGGCGGCATCCACGATGGCGCAGGTGATGCGCGCTTCCTCGGCAGTCGGATACAGGCCGGCCACGGCATCGCGCGTTTCGCCGCAACCCCTCATGTGTCAATATCAAGAACTGACCCCTTTATTGAACCCATGTTGTCTTGCCGCCCCACTTGCCATGAAACGACTCATACGTGAGTCGACCGGCCGGACTATACCACTGATTTGTGAGTGTCAGCATCATGTGTCCAGTCGGTAAACGAGAGTACTGGCTAAAGAAGTATCTCTCGTTTGGCGCCATGACTTCAAGATCAACCTCGGCATAGGCGAAGGGATTGTCCACCGAAAGAGAGAAGGACCCGTTCGGGGCTGTCTTGGTTCCATATTTCACGACATTCCGGTCGAATATTCCATACGTCCATACCGAGACAACGACCTTGGCATCTTTGACCGGGACTCCGCTATCAGTTACGGTTCCGGATGTTCGGATCGTATGCGCACATCCGGGTAACACTACCAACGACACAACAGCCAACAACCAAACGATTCTTTTCTTCATACTGAGTCGTGGTGAAATCCTTCAAGTGGACGGCGATCGTGGGGAATTCGCGGAGAACGGACAACATTATATTTATTGCGTCACCGAGAGACTCCCATCCTCCACATAGACAACGGCACACCTTCTCCGAATTTCTTGGAACGCATCCTTACGCTTGGCTGAGTCGGTGATTGCGCGAGCATCACGGCGTGCGTCCAAGAAGCCGCCCAGGGTAAGCGGCATCGACTGCAACCACAACCGAGCTGCAATCGCTATGACGGCCAAGGCTATGACGGTGAGGATAGTGTGTTTGTATAGTTCCATATTGGTTTTGGTGGTTTTAGGGTTGTTGACAATCACTTAATCAGAATAATTGGCGTCGTTTTTTGACTGATAGGAATTTGCTTTCTGGACGCTCCGCAGTTCATTCGGGGAGGTTTGTGGCGCGGTCTGGTCCAACTGTCCCGCTACTTGGCGATCTTCCCAAACCGCTCGCCGTCCTTAAGAAAGTTGATCCACCATTTCTCGCCCATGACATACCGGCTCTCGGCAGGCAGGCCTTTCAGGGCGGCGGGATCGCCCAATTCGCGGAACAACCGATGCCGCGGATCGAACAGGTTGAACGTGTAGATTCCGTCTACCCCAGCAGCCCAGGCGTCCAATGCCTCGCCCCGCCACAGTTTGTCTTCCGCCTTCAGACGCGAAGCGCTGAGGCACGCATAGACCGGCACATCGTGTTCATGGCCCATGCGCGCCATTGTTTGATAAGGCTCCAGATGGAAATAGCAGCCGCCCACGACCAGCACGTCGATCAGGCCGTCCTTCAGCCATTTTTGCACGTCCAGCCCGATGGCCTTGGCATAACCCGGCGAGTCCATCACTCGCACTGAAATCAACAGCGGGCGGTTCCGGCTGCGGGCCGCCTCCAGCGTGCCGCGACGCACCTGCGCGAGCAAGGCGGTCATCTTGTCACATTGACTCTGGGTCACCGGTTCCCCAAGCACCTGCGTCTTGAAGAAGAGGGGGTGCCGGAAGAAATCCAGTTCGATCCCATCGATATCGTAACGAGTGGCTACGTCCATGCAGATGCGGAAGACTTTTTCGCGCACCGCATCCATGTCGTAATTCAATGCGGACCAGCGGCCTCCGCCGTAGGACATCTTCCCGCCCTTGCTCGCCATCAGGCACTCGGGGTGTGATTGCTTCCATTTGGTCAGCAGCGTGCCATCGCCCGAGTCATGCGTGTCGTTCATTCGCATGCTCCAGAACACCTCCCATTTCTGGCGATGGCCGAACTCGACCACGGTTTTCAGCGCATCGTCTCCCGTCTTGATGAGTTCCCGTGCGATCGTTTGAACGCCGTTATCGCCGGCTTCCATGAGTTCGGATTCCTCGCTTTGGTGCAAATAGGAGTTAAAGACGCCCGTGCAATAAAAGAGCGAATCCACCTGGGAGCCAACCAAGGGTGACGTCCTCGCCCGCAGGAAATCTTCGTGGATGCTCTTATGATCGGTCGTGACGCTGAATTCCTTGCCCCCCATCAGGAAGCAGTCGTTC
>CANMZY010000161.1:0-7291 GCA_947502425.1 Verrucomicrobiales bacterium | reverse complement strand
TGGACCGGGACAGCATCTACCGCTGCGAAGGGGAGGCGAGCATCGCCGAACAACTGGCAGGAAAAACCCCGCAGACCCAGTTCGGGCGGGCGATGGAACAGTTGGGGGTGGAACTGATTCTGGCCAACAGCCCGCAGGCCAAAGGCCGGGTGGAACGGATGAACGGGACGCTGCAAGACCGGCTGGTGAAAGAGATGAGGCTAGCCGGGATCAGTGACCTGGAAAGTGCGAACCGGTTCCTGGAGGGGAAGTATCTGCGGACATTCAACCGGCAGTTTGCGCGGGAAGCGGCCAGTCCGGTGGACGTGCATCGCGGGGTGCCGCGGAACTGGAAGGAAGTGTTGATCTGGGAACACGAGCGGGTGGTGCAGGGCGACTGGACGGTGGCGTGCGCGCGGGAGCGCTATCAACTGGATCGGCAACACGAGGTGCTGAGCCTGGTGCGGCGGAAGGTGATCGTGCGGACGCTGCGCAACGGGCGGGTGCAGTTGGTGTATCGGGGCCAGCGCCTGAAGTGGCGCCGCCTGCCGGACGGGGCGGCGCGGAAACAAACGCGCGTGAAGCCCGGAGGGAAAGGGAAAGCGAAACGGTCGATGGAGAAGCAAGCGCCCGCCGCGGGCCACCCGTGGCGGCGGGACGGAGCGGGAGCGGGACGGAAGTTTTGGCAGGGGATCCAGGCGGCGGGCCGCGCGGGGCGGTTGGCGGCGCGGGACTCCGGTCGACCTGCGCTCCGCTCCGGCCTCCCTGCATCCCGCGCCGCCAGCCGGGGAAAAGCAGCGACGAAGAACAAACAACAAAGGGGACATTCTCTCGTGAGTTAAACAGGGGACATTTCTAAAGAGTTTTGACATCAGTTGTCGCCGCCCGGCGGCCCAGAGGAGCCAAACGGATTTTCCAGCTTCTGCTCCGGCTTGGTTTCCGATTGCGGCGCGGGGACGAAGGGGTTTGGGGAAGCCGCCGCGAGCGCGGATTCCTTCGGCAAAAAAAATGGGCTGGCCGCGATGAACACCCAGCCGCAGACAATGTGCAGGAGGTAAATCAGGCCGAGATGAATCAGGTCGAGCGCGTGAATGGAGTAAAAAAAGAGGCCGGCGATGTTCAAAAACGCGCCGGGCAGCAGCGCCGCCCCGGCCAGCCGCCAGCTTCCCGCCCAGGTCAGTTCGCGGTCGGCGAAAAAACCAGCGAGCTTCGCGAACGGAAAATAAATCGTGGCGAGCAAGCACCAGCCGGCCAACAGCGCGACCATCACCAGCAGGGCGACCACGGCCAGAACCGGCCAGTGCCACGCGCCCCACCACGGCTCGAGCTCCGGGCGGTTCAAACCCACCCGCCAGGCCGGCGGATAAGCGACGCGCCAGCAGCCGGCCAGCGAGCAGATCTTGAAATAATTTTTGTGCAGCACGACCGTCACGTCCGCCGACCGGCCGGTTTCGCCCGCGTCCGCCGCGTCCACGACGAGCGAGAGCAGCCGGTTCTCCGCGAGGGGCGCGGGCGTCGCGGCGGGCCAGCGCAGCGTGCCGCCTTGAATCAGCGAGTCGGCGGGAAGTTTGCCGATGGCGGCGCGCACCACCGGAAACCATTCCGCGTGCAAAAACCAGACGACCGCCAGGGCGACAAGCGCGGCCACGGCGAACTGCGCGAGGAAGAGCCGCGCGAACGTGGCCGGGGCGAACGCCGCCACGCCGCGCGGGGTCAGCGGCTGCCAGGCATGGCGGGGCGTGAGGACGGCTTCGCTCATTTAAAAATCATCGAAGCAGTTTTTCCGGCGGAGTTGGAGTTAAAAATTTTGGCGCTTCGCTGTTTCCGGTGGAGGGATGCGGAGCGGGTTGGAGAAAGGACCGCCCTCACCCCTGAACCCTGTAGCCGCGCCGGTGAAGGCGCGGCTGCTCTTATTGCGGCCAACCCGCCTCGAAATTGAGCCGCCGCTTCAGAGCGGCGGCTACGAGGTGCAGGGGGCGGCGACGTTCCGTCGGCTCCGGTCGCCGCCGGCGGCCGTATTTTCTACGCGGCCGGCTCGGCCGGCTCGGCGGGGGCGGCGGGGGTGCCGGGCGGCGGCGACGGCGGCGCGAGAATGATCGGCAGCGGGTAGCGCAACTTCATTACGTCGTCCACCAGGACTTCGACAAAATAAATTCCCGGCACGGCGAACTCGACCTGCGGAAAAACAGAAATGTTGGTGGCGTTGTGGGCCGGATCCTGCAGCGCGAACTTCGCCTCGCTCTTGCGCAGGACGGTGGTCTGGTCGGGCGCGACCAGCCGGATCGATTCCGTGAACTGCCCCATGCCCGCCGTCCAGCGGTTGAAGGCGAAGATGCGGAAGGCGGTGACGGGCAGTTGCGGCACGCGGATGAAATTGAGGATGCCGAGCAGAATGAAATTGCCATTGGCTTCCTGGCGGACTTCGTCGGAAAGCAGGGAGCATTGCAGATCGGGGAGGATGCGGGTGGGGGTCATGATAAGTTTTTGGTTGTTGGAATCAGCGCGTCGCCATTTCGGCGGCCCGGACGGTGTTGGCCATGAGCAGGGCGATGGTCATCGGACCGACGCCGCCGGGGTTGGGGGTGATTTTTCCGGCCATGGGCTGCACTTCGGCGAAGGCCACGTCGCCGACGAGTTTGGTTCCGTCCTTCGCGGCGGGATCGGCGACGCGGTTCACGCCCACGTCGATCACGACCGCGCCGGGCTTGACCATGTCCGCCTTCACGAATTCCGCCACGCCCATCGCGGCGATCAAAATGTCCGCGCGCCGGCAATGGCTCGAAAGGTCGCGCGTGCGCGAATGGCAGATGGTGACGGTGCTGTTCGCGTGCTTCGCCTTCTGGCAAAGGATCGCGGCCATCGGTTTGCCGACGATTTCGCCGCGTCCAAGAATGACCACTTCTGCGCCCTCGGTCGGCACGCCGCTGCGGATCAAAAGTTCCTGCACGCCGGCGGGGGTGCAGGGACGAAAGCCGGTGGTGTCGCCCAGTATGAGCTTGCCGACGTTGGTGGGGTGAAATCCATCCACGTCCTTTTCCGGCCGCACCGAGGAGTAAATAATTTCGGCACGAATGTGCGGCGGGAGCGGCGCCTGCACGAGGATGCCGTGAACTTTGGGATCAGCGTTCAGCCTGGCGAGGAGCGCGAGCAGTTCTGTTTCCGTCGTGGCTTCGGGGAGCACCTGCGTGTCGGACGCGAGGCCGAGACGCGCGCAGGTTTTGCCTTTCATGCCGACATAGACTTTCGAGGCGGGGTCTTCGCCGACGCGCACGAAAACGAGGCCGGGCTGGATGCCGCGCGCCTTCAGCGCGGCCACGCGGGCGGCGGTCTCGGCGTGGATCTGCTCGGCGATGGCGCGGCCGTCGATGAGATTGGCGGCGGCCATCACGGCGCGGGCTGAAGGTCATCCACGGTGATGACCGGCGTGTTGGGCCAGCGTTCGTCGAGCAGTTCCTCACCGGTGACGATGACGGTAAGGCCCTTGAAATTTTTTAGCACCAGATTGGTCGAGGCGGCGTGGACGTAGTTGATCGTCTTGCCGGTGTCGAGCGCGCGGAGTTCGAAATAGGCCGGCGCCTGGATGCTGACGCTGCCTTTCAACAGACCCTGGCGGCTGACGATGCGGCGGCTCGGCTCGATGATCGGTTCGATGAAGGGCGGCACCACCGGAGGTTTCGGAGTTACGTCCGGAGGCGTCGGCACGACGGGTGTTGTTGGCACAACTGGCGTCGTCGGTGTCACCACCGTGGTTGGAGGTTTCACTTCCGCGATCTCCGTGATGGGCGGCGGCGGCGCGGCGGCGCGCTGCATCAGGTGCGAGGCAACGAAGCCGAACACGTTGGTGGGCGCTTCGATCTTCATCCAGTCGCCCTTGGTTTCGAGGTCGCGCACGGCCGCGCCTTTTTCGAGGCGGCCGAGCACGCTGTAATTTTCACCGGGGCCGGCGCGCAGATTCAGTTTCTTCGGGACGACCGTCTTGGTGGCAGGATCGATGAAAGTGGCGTGGACCCAGACGGCGACGTTGGTCGGGAGCGAGACACGCAACCATTTGGCCGGCTCGTCGGTCTTGGGTTTATGGAGGGTGATTTCTTCCTGCGCGGTCACGCGGTCGCCCTTTTTAAGATGGGCGATGACCTCGCTGTTGATCGAGGCCTGGCCGCGGATGT
Organism: Verrucomicrobiales bacterium; assembly: GCA_947502425.1. Lineage (GTDB taxonomy): Bacteria > Verrucomicrobiota > Verrucomicrobiia > Limisphaerales > SIBH01 > SIBH01. The sequence goes on along the minus strand of CANMZY010000161.1, from coordinate 3,146 downwards.
TGATGTGATTCTGTCTGGCGACGGCCGGCTCGGGCGCGAGCAAGGGGACGGCTTCCGATTTCTTCACGGCCATGGGCGCGTCCTTGGTCACGGGCTTGGTGGCGGCGTTAATTTTCTTCGGCGCGGCGGGCGCTTTGGGTTTCGGCGCCGGAGCGTTGGTGGAAGCGACGGGGATCGCGACGGGCGCGTTGGTGGAAGCGGGGGAAAGCTGCGTGTCGCCGCGCGCGGCCGTCAAGCCGGTGGCCAGCAGGGCGGTCAAACTCATCCATTGTTTCATGTTCATAATTTGGAAAGTAGAGATTTAATCTCCGGTTCTGTCAACGTCCGCCATCGGCCCGGACGCAGTTCGCCGAGCTTGATCGGACCGATCTTGAGGCGTTGCAGCCGGGTCACTTTCATGCCGAGTGCCTCGAACATCCGGCGGACTTCGCGGTTTTTTCCTTCGGCCAGTTCCAGTTCGACGAGGCTGCGGCTGTTGTTGACGGTGAGGAGTCGGGCTTTTTCCGCCTTCAACTTTTCGCCGGCCTCAAAAATGCCCTTGAGAATTTTCGACAGCATCTCCGGCTCGACGCGGCCTTCCACGGTGACGTGATAGGTCTTGCGCACGCCGTAGCGCGGATGGGTGAGCTTGAGGCAAAAATCGCCGTCGTTGGTCAGGAAGATCAAACCCTCGCTGTCGTTGTCGAGCCGTCCGACGGAAAAAAGATTTCCCCACTCCTTGGGCAGCAGGTCGCCGATGACGTGGTGCTTGGAGGGATCGCGGGTGCAGAGGTAGCCGGGCGGCTTGTGCAGGGCGATGTAGAGCTTGCGGCGGGATTTGAGGGGGCGTCCATCGACGGTGACGCGGTCGTGGTCGGGATCAACCTTGGTGCCGAGCGCACGCACGACGTGGCCGTTGACCGTGACGCTGCCGGCCAGAATGATGGCCTCGCCGGCCCGCCGGGAAGCGATACCGGCGTCTGCGATAAATTTTTGCAAACGCACCAAGGGCATGGCGGGATTCCAAGTTCAGACGGTGGAAGGCGCGGCGGAAATCCGCCGGGGGCCCGCCGCAATCCGCAGGCCGATCAGGCTTCGGGCTTGGTCTTGCGGAGGCCGGTGACCTTGTCGCCGGCCTTCCACTGGCCGCGCTTCTTGAGGAGGGCGACGCGCTCAAAGCGCTTGAGAACATTGCGTTTTGCGCCGGAAACCGAGGCCGCGCGCAGGCTGGGATGCATTGACATAAATCAAAAAAAGGTTGCTGCTTTTCACCGCCCGACATGGCAAGCGGAGGGCGTTTGTAGCACGGCACACAGTGAGTGCCAATGGTTATTTTGGCGGGAGAGATTGTCTGGGGGCATCTGGACACTGCCCTGGAACTCGGACGGATCACGGGTCTGCGACCCGCAGCATGGGAGAACGGAATGGCGCGTGGAACAACCCGATGGATCCCGGTCTGCGCGCGCTGCTGCGGGTCACAGACCCGCGCTCCGGGGGCGGGGGCAGGATGCGCCCAGCGTGCCGGGGCGAGCCGCGCGGCGGGCAGCTTTCATTTGATGCCCGCGCGCTTTTTCAAATCGTCCACGTCGAGCGCGCGCAGGTAGCGGGGGAGGTTTTTCCAGATGGCATGAAACCCGAAGCCGCCCTGGGTCATCTCCGCGATGGCCTCGTCCTTGGTCCATCCTTCCACGGCGATGCGGTAGATCGCGATCATCGTGCCGGTGCGGTCGGAGCCGTGCAGGCAATGCACCACATACGGAGCGCCGTTCGTGCTGGTGACGATCTGGAGAAATTTCACCAAGTCCTCGTCCTCGGCGTGCCAGGTGTTGAAGCGGATGCGCTCGCCCCGCAGGGTCGTGCCTTTCAGTTCACCGGTGTCGCCATGGAACCCGCGCAGGTTGATGACGGTTTTGACGCCGAGCTTTTCCAGCGCGGCCATCCCCCGCTCGTCCGGCTGGGCGCAGCGGTAGAGGTTGGTCGAGACCTGGTGAAAGTTTTTCAGGCCGGGCTGCTCCAGCTTCACGGCCCACGGGCGGTGCGGGGCGGCGTTGGTGGCGGCCACGACGGGCCGGGGCCGATAGGGTTCGAGTTTTCCGGCGCGCAAATCGACGGGAACGGTCAACACCAGCGCCGCCAGCCCGGCCAGGACAATTCGGTTCTTCATCGAAGGATTCATGGCAGTTTTCCAAACGGAACGGAAGATCGAACCCGCGCCCGCGGGCGGCTCCGGGGAAGTTTATTTCGCCCCGAAAACTTTTTGCAGTAGGTCAGTGGTGCGGGCGGCGGGATTCTTGCGGATGCTCTTTTCCTCTTCGGCGACCATTTTGAAAAGTCCGTCGCTGGCTTTTTGCGAGACATACTTGTCCACGTCGAACGCGTCGCCGCCGCCGGGGCCGCCGAAGATCGAGGTGGCGGGGCCGGCCTGGGCCATGAGTTTTTTGTAGCTGGCGGTGACGTCGGTTTTTTCCGTGGCGGCCTTGATGATGAGGGCCATTTTTTCCTGGATGCGGCCTTCGCCGGTTTTCTTGAAATACTGGGTGGCCGCGTCGTCCGAACCTTTGAGGAGACCCTTGGCGTCTTGAAGGGTCATGGCCTTGATGGCGTCGAAGAAGACGCCGGCCGCCTCCAGCACGGCGGCCTCGGCGGCGCGGTTCATGGTGCCGAAAAAGTCATCGGCGAGCCGGCCCTGACCGAGGGAGCGGAGCGTCTTTTCCACGGAGCGCAATTTTTCCGGCTTCGAGATTTTCACGTTCACGTTGTTCAGGTAGCCGCCGTCCTGGCCCAGATTGGTGATGGAGCGTTGCACGCCTTTTGCCAGCGCCTCCTTGAGGCCGGAGACCATCTGGTCCTGCGAGAACGCGGCGAGGGAGAGGCCGGATCCGCCGACGCTGTTGGTTTTAGCGGCGGGTTTCAGGAAGTCGAACAGGGCGGCGCGGGCGGACGGCGCGGCGTCCAGCGCGGCCAACTGTCGGGGCACGTCGGCGAGCCGGTGGGGCGAACAGGGTTGGATGAGGTAATCGTCCATGCCGGCGTCGGTGCCTTGGCGGATTTCCCCGGGCATGGCGGCGGCCGTCATGCCGATGATGCGCGGACGCCGGCCGCGCGGCCAGTGCTGGCAGATGCGGCGCGTGGCTTCGAATCCGTCCAGTTCCGGCATGTGGACATCC